>JAOPVV010000097.1 GCA_025966005.1 Frankiales bacterium | reverse complement strand
GACGCCGGGCCCGCGACGCCCGTCCCCGCCGGGGCGGCCGCGGTGCTCCCCGTGCGGTGGCGGGTCCTGTGCGCCGAGATCGGCGGCCGGTACGGGCCGTCGACGCTGGACCTGGTCGTGCGCACCCGCAGCGGTGAGGTGCGCCGCACGAAGGTGCCCCTCGGCCCGCCGCTCGGCGCGCTGCGCCGCACCATCCGCTGCGCCGCCGTCGACGCCTGCGAGGTCCTGGTCCCGTGACGCTGCGCACCGCCCTGATCGGCTACGGCCTCGCCGGCCGGGTCATCCACCGCCCCCTGCTGGAGGCCGTGCCGGCGCTGGCCGTCACCCACGTCGTGACCTCGGACCCGGTGCGTCGCGCCGAGGCGTCGCAGGACCTGCCGTCCGCGGCCCTCGTGCGCTCGGCCGACGAGCTGTGGTCGCGCGTCGAGGAGTTCGACGTCGTCGTCGTCGCCACCACCAACGACGTGCACGTGCCGCTCGCCACCAGGGCGCTCGACCTCGGCAAGGCCGTGGTCGTCGACAAGCCGCTGGCGCTGCGCTCGGCCGACGCGGCCGGCCTGGTCGCGCACGCAGCGGGCCGTCCGCTCTCGGTGTTCCACAACCGCCGGTGGGACAGCGACACCCTGACCGCTGCCCGGCTCATCGCCGACGGCACGCTGGGCACGGTCCACCGCCTCGAGGCGCGCTTCACGCGGTTCCGCCCGCAGGTGCAGCCGCGCTGGCGCGAGCAGGCAGGGGGCGGCGGCGTGCTGCTGGACCTCGGCACCCACCTGGTCGACCAGGCCGCGCACCTGCTCGGGCCGGTCAGCTCCGTGTACGCCGAGGTCCGGGCGCAGCGGGCCGGGGCCGAGGTCGACGACGACTGCTTCCTGTCGCTCACCCACGCGTCCGGGGCGAGCTCGCTGCTGTGGTGCTCGGCCGCCGCCCCCTGGACCGGCCCGCGCCTGGTGCTGCAGGGCAGCAAGGCCGGCTGGGTGAAGCAGGACCTCGACGGCCAGGAGGACGCCCAGCGCCGCGGCGTCCCCGTCCCGCAGGAGCCTCCGGGCGCGCTGTGGAGCGAGGACGGCGAGGACGAGGTCCCGAGCCTGCAGGGCGACTGGCCGGCGTTCTACCGGGCGTTCGCCGACGCCGTCACGACCGGCAGCCCGGTGCCGGTCGACCCCGCCGACGCGGTCACGGTGCTGCAGGTGCTCGAGGCCGCGGCGGCGTCCAGCGACCGCCGCGAGACCGTCCACCTGGCGTGACCGGACCGCGCTCAGCTCGTGTGGTGCACCTCCTGCAGGCGGTGGCCGGCATCGGTGTCCCCTCCTGGCGCGTCGTGAGCCGCAGCGCCAGGCACAGCGAGTAGTGCCGCGACCGGTGCAGGTCGCCGCCGTGGGACCCCAGCGCCTGCTGCTGGGTCGGCTTCCACCTGCTGCGCTGCTCGCCCTCCCACGGACCGGGGTCCTCGGTGGTGCCCGAGCCCGGGCCCCGCACCTGTCCGACACCGTCGGCCGCCTCCGGCACACCGGGCGAACGGCCCGGCGGCGCGCTCGACGTCCCGCGACGTCCCTAGGCTCTCGCCGGTGGACCCCTTCGTGCTGCCCTGCCACCCCGACCTGCGCCTGACGCCGGAGGACCGCGACTGGCGGGCGATCGGCGTGAAGAGCGCGGACGACGTGCTGCGCAAGCAGACCAGATGCCCGACCTGCAAGACCAGCTGGACCGCGTTCCTGCGCACGATCGCCGGCACCCGGACGGTCGAGTGGGTGCGGCCCCTGCCGTTCCGGGTCAGCGCCGCCCCGCTGCCGGGCGAGGCGGCCGTGCTCTGGCAGGACGCCGTGACCGACGCGCCGCCGTTCGGCCCGGCGCCGGCCGCCGACCTCGCCGCCGAGACCGCGGGGCTCGGCCCGGCGTGGGAGCGGTCGGTGCAGCTGGTCACCCCCGTGCACGTCCTGACCACGGGGGGACGCGTGTTCGCCGAGCCGGGTGACCTGCTGCTCGAGCGGCGCGAGAAGTGGAACGCGCAGGACCGCCGGCTGGCGCTGGTGTGGTCGCCGCGGCTGCAGACCCAGGTCGTCGCCTGGCACGGCTTCGCCCGCCTGCTGCAGGAGCAGCCGGTCGAGTAGATAGCCTCCGTCCGTGCTGCTCTCCGACAAGGACCTCAAGGCCGCCCTCGCGTCGGGCCGGATGGGACTGTCGCCGTACGACGAGGCGATGGTCCAGCCCAGCAGCATCGACGTCCGGCTCGACCGCTACTTCCGGGTGTTCGCCAACCACCGCTACACCCACATCGACCCGGCGATCGCCCAGGACGACCTCACCGAGCAGGTCGAGCCCGACGGCGAGGAGCCGTTCATCCTGCACCCGGGCGAGTTCGTCCTCGGCTCGACGCTGGAGGTCATCTCGCTCGGCGACGACCTCGCGGCCCGGCTGGAGGGCAAGGCGCTGGCGGTCGACACCGAGGTGCCCACCCCCTCGGGCTGGACGACGATGGAGCACCTCGAGGTCGGTGACGAGGTCTTCGACGAGACCGGCGCGCCCACGACGGTCGTCGCGACCACGGACGTCATGGACGACCGGCCCTGCTACGAGGTGCTCCTGTCGGACGGCACCCGCTTCCTGGCGGACGCCTCCCACCTGTGGGTCACGACGACGAAGGCCGAGCGCGCGAACGGGCACCGCAGGGCCCGCAGCGTGACCACCGAGCAGCTCGCGCAGAGCCTGCGCGCCGGCCGGGAGTGGAACCACCACATCGCCATGGCCGGCCCGGCGCAGTACGCCTCGCGCGACGACCTGGGCATCGACCCGTACGTCCTCGGCGTCTGGCTCGGCGACGGCACCACCACGTCCACCATCACCAGCGCGGACCAGCAGGTCGTCGACGAGATCCGGGCCGCGGGCTATGAGGTGCACCGGACCTCGGCGCCGTACGGCTGGCGGATCTGCGGGCGTCCTCAGGACCGGGTCCGCGACGCGGCCGGCCGGTACGCCGCCGACACCGGCCTGAGCTCGGCGCTGCGGGCCGAGGGGCTGCTCGGCGACAATCACGTCCCCCAGCACTACCTGACCGCCGGCCACCAGCAGCGGCTGGCGCTGCTGCAGGGCCTGATGGACTCCGCCGGGTACGCGGACGAGGTCGGCCGGTGCGAGTTCGTCTCGACGCTCGAGCACCTGTCCGACGCGGTGGTCGAGCTCGCCGCCTCGCTGGGCCTGCGGCCGGTGAAGCGCAAGACGCGGGTCACGCTCGACGGCATCGAGTGCGCCCCGGCCTACCAGGTGCGGTTCGTGCCGCACCTCCCCGTCTTCCGGCTGCAGCGCAAGCTCGACCGCCTCGCGCCGAAGCTCCGGCAGTCGCGCTTCCGGGCCGTGGTGGCGGTGCGCCCCGTCTGCTCGGTCCCGGTCCGGTGCATCCAGGTCGCGGCCGGCAGCGGCATGTTCCTCGTCGGGCGGACGTACGTGCCGACGCACAACAGCTCGCTCGGGCGGCTCGGCCTGCTGACCCACTCCACGGCCGGCTTCATCGACCCGGGCTTCTCGGGGCACGTGACGCTCGAGCTGTCGAACGTCGCGAACCTGCCGATCAAGCTCTACCCGGGCATGAAGATCGGGCAGATCTGCGTGCTGCCGCTGACCTCCCCCGCCGAGCACCCGTACGGCTCGAGCGTGTACGGGTCGCGCTACCAGGACCAGCGCGGCCCGACTCCGTCCCGTTCGCACCTGCGGTTCAGCCGCACTCCCACCCAGTAGTAGGTGCGCGCGGGCCCGTTCCCGCTTCAGATCCCCGTCCACGTCGGCCGTGCCGGGCGTCTCCTTCGAGGTGCTGGGCGACGTGCGGGTCGTGGTCGACGGCGTCGAGGTGGCCGAGCTCGGCGGACCGCAGCAGCGGGCGCTGCTGGCCGCGCCCGTCGAGCCGGCGGTCGGGTCGTGCAGGCCGAGGGGCTGGCCGACGCCGTGCGGGGCGAGCAGCCGCCGGCGTCCGCTGCCGGCAGCCTGCACTCGTGCGTCTCGCGACTGCGCCGCGCCCGGGGCCGCCGGTGAGCTCCTCGGAGACCCGGACCCACCCGGTCCGGGTCCCCGTCGTGCCGGGACGCTCAGTCCGGCTGCCGGACCGCGCCGTGGTCGCGCCGCGGGGCGTCGCGGTGCATGAGGTAGTTCTCGTGGTCGAAGCGCCGGAGCGCCTTGCGGAACGACCAGGTGAAGCCGGGCCACAGCACGGACGTCCCGTCGCGCTCGTTGAGGTACCAGCTGTCGCAGCCACCGGTCGTCCAGATGGTCGTGCGCAGCCGCTCACGGATCCCGTCGTTGAAGGCGTCCTGCGCCTGCTGGCGCACCTCGAACGACCCGATCCCGTGCCGGTCGGCGTGCCGCAGCACCTCGACGACGTACTCGATCTGCGGCTCGGCGTAGAGCAGAATCGAGGTGTGGCCGGTGGCCGTGTTGGGGCCGACGAGCATGAAGTAGTTCGGGAAGCCAGCCACCGTCGTGCCCAGGTGCGCCGCGCGGCGGTCGGCCCAGCGCTCGGTCAGGGTGTCGCCGTCGCGGCCCCGCAGCGGATCGGCCACCGGCATCACCTGGAAGCCGGTGCCGAGCACGATCGTGTCCAGCGGGTGCTCGGTCCCGTCCGCGGTCAGCACGCCGTGCGGGGTCACCCGCACGATCGGGTCGGTGACGAGCGAGACGTCCGGCCGGGTCAGCGCCGGCAGGAACGAGTCGTTGATGACGATGCGCTTGCAGCCCATCCGGTAGGACGGCGTCAGCTTGCCGCGCAGCTCGGGGTCCCTGACCACCCAGCGCAGCCGCGCCCTGGAGATCGTCTCGGTGACGACCGGGTGCTGCACCGCCGAGCCGAGCACCAGCTCGTGGAACCAGTACTGCCGGGCGCGGACGAGCCGCTGCAGCGCCGGCAGCCGGTGGTAGGCGGCGCGCTCCGCCCGGGTGATCCGCCGGTTGAGCCGCGGGAAGGTCCAGTGCGGCGTCCGCTGGAACACCGTCAGGTGGGCGGTCCGCTCGGCGATCTCGGGGACGAACTGCGCGGCGGACGACCCGGTGCCGATGACGCCCACCCGCTCGCCCGTCAGGTCGTGGTCGTGGTCCCAACGGCCGGAGTGGAACACGTGCCCCCGGAAGTCCTCGAGCCCGGGGATGTCGGGCACCGACGGGTTGCTCAGCGGGCCCATCGCCGAGACCACGAACTGCGCCTCGACGTCTCCGCGGCTGGTGCGCAGCCGCCACCGCTGCGCGTCGTCGTCCCACTCGCCGCCGAGCACCTCGGTCTCGAGGCGGACGTGGTCGTCGACGCCGTTCTCGCGCGACACCCGCCGGATGTAGTCCCACAGCTCGACCTGGCCGGCGAGCACCTGGGTCCAGTCGGGGTTCGGGGCGAAGGAGTACGAGTACAGGTGCGAGCGGACGTCGACCGCCGCGCCCGGGTAGCTGTTGTCGCGCCAGGTGCCGCCGACCTCGCTGGCCCGCTCGAAGACCACGAAGTCCTCGTAGCCGGCCTGCCTCAGCCGGATCGCCATGCCCAGGCCGGCGAAGCCCGCGCCGATGATCGCGACGCGCACCCGCTCGACCGCTGCCGCCTCGCTGGCAGGGTCACGCGACAGGGTCACGGTCATGGCGGCTCCTCAGTCAGGCGCGGGCGGCGGTGCCCCGGATCAGGGTGGCGACCGCGTCGGGGCAGTCGGTGAAGGGCAGGTGGCCGCCGTCGAGCGTGACGTGCCGGGCGTGCGGCAGGGCCGCCCGGGCGCGGGGCGCCTGGCGCCCGTACGGCAGCAGCCGGTCGGCGTCGCCCCAGCCGACCGACACGGCCGCGCCGTCCAGCTCGTTGCCGGCGGTGAACTCGTAGCGGTCGAAGGCCTTGAGCGCGGCGGCGAACGCCGGGGCGGCCCAGGCGTCGTGGAGCGTGGAGACGGCCTCGTCGGCGGGGACGTCGCCGGGCCGCTTGACCCGCTGCGCCAGCAGTACCGCGC
>JAOPVV010000060.1 GCA_025966005.1 Frankiales bacterium | reverse complement strand
CCGTGGTGGACGTGGTGCCCGCGGTGCCGGCCGTGCCGGCGGTCCCGGCGCTCCCGGACGTGACAGCACCGGCGGCCGACGCCGACGGCACGGCCTCCGCCCCGACCGCGAGCGGGTCCTGCGCGGTGACGACGGTCGAGGTCTCCTCGCCCAGCCCGTTGACGAGCACCAGGCCGAAGGCGGTGGCGGCCAGCAGCTGCAGCGCGAACAGCGCTGCGAGCAGCCGGTCGCGGCCGGTGAGCACTAGGCCTCCTGCTTCGCGCTGGTCGTGAAGAGCTCGCCCAGGAACGCGACGAGGAGGCGCTCGCGCAGCCGGGGCGACATGGCCTCGAGCAGCGCGTTGATGCCGGCCATCCGGTCGGGCAGGCCGGCGCCGGGCTCGATGCCCGCCATCGGCAGCAGCGTCCCGAGGACGTCGTCGGGCAGCTCGTCGGGGTCGAGCGACCGGACCGCTTCGAGGAGCGCCGGGTCCAGGCCGGTCTGCGCCGCGCGGGCCGTCTCGACGCAGGCGCCGAGGTCGGCGAGCAGCGCGTCGACGTGCTGGTCGGAGCTCGCCGTGAGCGTCAGGTGGATGGACGCCGGCAGCCCGCGGTAGCCGAGCTGCGCCTGGACGTACCAGCCGCGCGCGGCCATCTCGTCGCACACCTCGAACACGTCGACCTCGTCGGACGTCATGGCGACGAGCGCCATCTCGGGCTCGCCGAGCACCCGCAGCGACGGGATCTCGGGGATCCCCTTGAGCAGCCGGTCGCGGGAGGACAGGGTCTGTGCGGCGAGCTCGCGGTAGCCCTGCTCCCCCACCGCGTGCAGCGTCGCCCAGGCGGCGGCGAGCGGCCCGCCGCTCTTCGTCGACTGCACCGTGGCGTTGATCATCGTGTAGCCGGTCCAGTCGGCGCACGCGTAGAACTGCTTGAGCCGCATGGCCGGGTCGGCGTACAGCACGACGCTCGCGCCCTTGGGCGCGTAGGCGTACTTGTGCAGGTCGACCGACAGGCTCGTGACGCCCGGGACCGAGAGGTCGAAGGGCGGGACGTCGACGCCGAGCTCGCGGAAGTACGGCAGCAGCCAGCCGCCGATGCAGCCGTCGACGTGCAGCGGCAGGCCCTTCTCGAGCGCCAGCTGACCGATCGCCTCGACTGGGTCGATCACGCCGTGCGCGTACGACGCGGCGCTCGCGACGAGCAGGACGGTCCGGTCGGTGACGGCGGCCCGCACACCCTCGACGGTGACCCGGAACGAGGTCGGGTCGACGTCGACGAGGACGGCCTCCAGGCCCAGGTAGTGGCAGGCCTTCTGGAACGCGGCGTGCGCGGTCACCGGCAGAACCACCTGCGGCGCGGTCACCTCGGGCCGGTGCGTGCGCGCCCAGTCGCGCGCCGCCTTGACCGCGAGGACGATCGACTCGGTGCCGCCGCTGGTGAAGCTGCCGACCGTGGCCGGCCCGCCGCCCAGGTGCTCGGCGACGATGGCGATGACCTCGTTCTCCATGCGCAGCAGCGACGGGAAGACGGTCGGGTCCAGCCCGTTGACGTCCAGGAAGCTCGCGTACACCTCGTGGGACAGCTCGTCGACGTCCGGGCGGCCGGCGTCGTACACGTAGGCGAAGGTGCGCCCGCCGCGGGCGGCGAGGTCGCCGGCGCGGTAGTCGGCGAGCGTCGCGAGGACGTCGCCGCGGGACAGCCCGGTCGGGGGCAGGAGACTCACGCGGGGACCTCTTCGGGGTGCTGGGCGGACAGGCGGGCGTCGGTGGCGGCGTAGCGCCGCAGGAGCGGGACGGACAGCAGGACCAGCACGGCGGGCAGCACCGAGAAGCCGAGCACGAGCCCGGTCACGGCGCTGTCGGGCTGGTCGACGCGCTCGTCGGCGGCGCTGCTGACGAAACCGGTCAGCGCGAGCAGCCCGCCGTACAGCGCCGGCCCCAGCGCGAAACCGACCGTCTCGCCGCCCTGCCAGACGCCGGTGAAGACGCCGGCGCGCGAGGACCCGGTGAGCGTCAGCGCGTCCGGGAGCATGGCGTACGGGAAGAGCTGCATCCCGGCGTAGCCGACGCCGAGCAGCCCCATCTGCAGGAACACGAGCGGCTTCGGGGCCGACTGCGCGAGGACCAGCGTGAGGGCGGTCAGGCCGAACAGCGTGCTCGCCAGGACGTAGCCGGTCGACTTGCTCGTGCGGATCGAGAAGCGCCGCCACAGCGGCATGACGACCGCCGACGGCACGACCAGGAAGACGAAGAGCACGGAGGACAGCGCCGCGTCGCCGAGCACGTACGTCGCGACGTACGGCGCGCCGGCGAGCATCGCGCCGATCGCCACCGACTGCAGCGCGTACGCCAGGAACAGCTGCACGAACGGCCCGTTGCTGCGGACCAGCGCGAGCTGCGCGCGCACGGTCGGCCGGGGGCTGGTGTCGGGCGCGGAGAACGCCGCGTCACGCGTGCCCCACCAGGCGGTGAGCAGGGCCGCGGCCAGCACGACGGCGATGACGACGGACATGAGGGCGTAGCCGCTGCGGCCGCCCTCCTTGCCGCCGGAGATGAGGGGGGCGACCGCGCCGCCGAGCAGGATGCCGACGGTGAGCAGCACCATCCGGCTGCTCATCAGGCGCGTGCGCTCGTGGTAGTCGCTCGTCATCTCGGCGGGCATCGCGACCCACGGCACCTGGAACAGCGCGTAGCCGGTCATGGCGAGGGTGTAGACGACGCCGACGTAGACGGCGGTGCGGCCCGGCGAGCCGAGGTCGGGGCTCGAGAACAGCAGCGCGAACATGACCGGCACGACGACCGCGCCCGCCAGCAGGTACGGGCGGCGGCCGCCCCAGCGCGTGCTCGTGCGGTCCGACAGCGTGCCGACCACCGGGTTGAGCAGCGCGTCCCAGAGCTTCGGCAGGAACAGCACCACCGCCGCCAGCCCGGCGCCGACGCCCACGACGTCGGTGAGGTAGTAGAGGAGCAGCAGCCCGGGGACGGTCGAGAAGACGCCGGTGCCGACCGCGCCCACGGAGTACGACAGCGCGATCCGGCGGGGCAGCCGGGCCGGGGCGGTCATGCGGGCCCCACCAGGCCGTCGACGACGGCGTGCACGAACGCCCGCAGCCGCTCGACCTGCGCCGGGTCCTGCACGTCGGCGCTCGCCGCCTCCACCAGGCCACCGGTGAAGTAGCCGTAGGTGATCCAGACGACCGACTTCACCGCCAGGTGGGCGTCGACCGGTGGCACGCTGCCCGCCTCCTGCGCAGCGGTCAGCAGCTGCTCCACCCGGTCGAACAGCGGGCGGGCCCAGCGCTCCTCGACGGCG
>JAOPVV010000057.1 GCA_025966005.1 Frankiales bacterium | reverse complement strand
CGGCCGCGCCGATGCCGCTCCCTGCGCCGGTGACCACGGCCCGCCGGCCGGTCAGGTCGAGCTCGGCCACGACGTCCTCCCAGGGTCGGAGCCCCACCGTCCGGAAGGGGCGCTCGGAGTCTGCGATCCCGGCCGCACGGCCGGAAGAGGTGGAACCTCCACCACGACAGCGGCTGCGGTGGAGGGGTCGTCCCCGGTCACGGTTGTGCAACGGCCCACGCTCACCCGGCCTCCGTGGGGTGCTCGCGCACACCGGGCCGGGTTCGCGGCCCAAGCGGCATGTGGGTTTGTGTCAGCGCACAGCCGAGGTGCCGTAGGTCCTGCACAGTGACCCGCGTCACGGCTGCGTGGTCTGCTCCGGCGGTCGAACCGCGGCACCCGGGAGGAGACCCACCTTGCTCGAGGTCGAGGACCTGCGGGTCACGTACGGCGGGGCCGTCCAGGCCCTGCGCGGCATCACACTGCAGGTGCCCGACGGCAAGGTCGTCGCGGTGCTCGGCAGCAACGGTGCCGGCAAGACCACCCTGCTGCGCACCATCTCCGGCACGCTCAAGCTGCACCGCGGCAAGATCGAGACCGGCACGGTCACGTTCGACGGCCGCTCCCTCGGCGGCCGCGACGCGTCCCGCATCGTCGCCGGCGGCGTCGTCCAGGTCCCCGAGGGCCGGCGCATCTTCAGCCGGCTCACCGTCGAGGAGAACCTGCGCGCCGGCGGCATGGGCAGCAAGGACAAGGCGGCCAAGAGCGCCGCGCAGACGCGGGTCTACGACCTGTTCCCCGTGCTCGCCGACCGGCGCACCCAGCGTGGCGGCCTGCTGTCCGGCGGCGAACAGCAGATGCTCGCGATCGGCCGGGCGCTCATGGCCGGCCCGAAGCTGCTGCTGCTCGACGAGCCGTCGCTCGGCCTCGCGCCGCGGATCATCGGCCAGATCGGCGAGATCATCCGCGAGATCAACCGCCAGGGGACGTCCGTTCTGCTCGTCGAGCAGAACGCCACGATGGCCCTCGGCGTCGCCGACCTCGCCTTCGTGCTCGACGTCGGCAAGGTGTCGCTGTCCGGCGACGCCGCCGAGCTCGCCAAGACCGACGCCGTGCAGCGGCTCTACCTCGGGCACGGCGCCGGCGACGACACCGCGGTCCAGCAGGCCGCGGCCCGCAGCACCAAGACGCTGAGCAGGTGGACCGCGTGATGCCCCGAGCCCGCGCTGCGGCTCTGCCGCTCCCGACACCGATGGGCAGGTGGACCGCGTGACCGCCCAGACCACGGACCGCGGCCCCGGAGCAGAGGCGCGCGGCATCCCGTCGCTCGAGGTGAAGGGCGTGACCGTCCGCTTCGGCGCCCTCGCGGCGCTCTCCGACGTCTCGTTCATCGTCGCGCCCGGCCACGTCCACGCGATCATCGGTCCGAACGGCGCCGGCAAGTCGACCATGTTCAACGTGCTGTCCGGCGTCTACCGGGCCTCCGAGGGCGAGGTGACCTTCGGCGAGCGGGTGCTCACCCGCATGCGGCCGCACCAGATCGCCAAGCTCGGCGTCGCCCGCGCGTTCCAGAACATCGCGCTGTCCGGTGGCCAGACCGTCGCCGAGAACCTCATGCTCGGCCGGCACCACCTCACCCGGGCCGGCTTCCTGGCCGCCGGTCTCCGGCTGCCGAAGGCGACCCGCGAGGGCGCCCTGCACGGCGAGCGCGTCCGCGAGATCGCCGAGTTCATGGAGCTGGGGACCAAGCTCGACATCCCCGTGGGCGTCCTGTCGTACGGCGACCAGAAGCGGGTCGAGGTGGCCCGCGCGCTGTGCACCGAGCCCGACCTGCTGCTGCTCGACGAGCCGGTGGCCGGCATGAACGCCGAGGAGACCCGGCGGATGGCCGAGGCCGTGCTCGAGATCCGCGACGCGCTCGGCATCACGATCGTCCTCGTCGAGCACGACATGGGCATGGTCATGGGCATCGCCGACCGCGTCACGGTGCTCGACTTCGGGCGGCTGATCGCCGACGGCACGCCCGCCGAGGTGCAGCGCGACCCGGAGGTCATCCGCGCCTACCTCGGCAGCGGTGACGACGACGAGAGCTCGAACGACGGCGACGCCCCTGCCGCGTCCACCCGTGTCGCCACCGAGGAGGACCCGGCGTGAACACCTTCCTGACGCTCTTGCTGAACGGCCTGTCGCTCGGCGCCATCTACGCGCTGATCGCCCTGGGCTTCGCGATCATCTTCAAGGCCAGCGAGGTCGTCAGCTTCATGCACGGCTCGCTGCTGCTGTTCGGCGCGTTCACCATCGCCAAGCTCAACGACTCGATCGGCTTCTTCCCCGCCTTCATCTGCGGCGTGCTGGCCACCGCCGGCGTCGGTCTGCTCGTCGAGCGGCTGCTCATCAACCGGCTGCGGGGCGCACCCCTGATCAGCCTGTCGATCCTCACGATCGGCGTCGACATCATGATGCTGACCGAGCTGACCCGCCGGATCGGCTCGGACATCCTCAACGCCGGTCACCCGTGGGGCGGCGACTTCGTCCGCATCGGCGGGATCGGTCTCACCGAGAACCGGCTCTACGCGATGATCACGGCGGCCGTCCTGATCGCGCTGTTCTTCACGGCCTTCAAGTTCTCCAGCTGGGGCGTGGCCATGCGGGCCACCGCGGAGGACGGCGAGACCGCGGCGCTCATGGGCATCAAGCTCGGTCGCGTCTCCGCCCTCGCGTGGATCATCGGCGCCGGCCTGGCCGCGGTGGCCGGCCTGTTCCTGGTCGGCTCACCCACACCGGGTGTCACGCCGGGCGTCCACGCGGTCGCGCTGCGAGCGTTCCCCGCCGCCATCCTCGGCGGGCTCGACTCGACCGGAGGTGCGCTCGCCGGTGGGATGATCATCGGCATCGCCGAGGCGATGGCCTCGGGGTACCAGGAGCAGCTGCTGTTCCTCGGTCGCGGCTTCGGCGACGTCGTGCCCTACGTCGTCATGATCCTCGTGCTGCTCGTCCGCCCGTCCGGTCTGTTCGGGACGAAGGAGCTCACCCGTGTCTGACACCGCCACGGCCTCCACCCTGGGCGACCAGGTCGCCGCGCCCGCCGCGGGCTCCCGCCGCAACGGCCGCGGACTGCTCACGGTCCGCAACGGCCTGCTGCTCGTCGGCCTTGCGCTGATGCTGCTCGCGCCGGTGTTCGTCGAGGAGTTCTGGCTGCGCACCGGGTTCGCCGCCTTCGGCGCGATCATCGGCGCCATCGGGCTGAACCTGCTGGTCGGCACCACCGGGCAGCTGTCGCTGGCCCACGCGTTCTTCCTCGCGGTCGGCGCGATCACCTACGTCTACCTGTCCGGCGAGCCGGGCGGCACGGCCGAGGTGATCGACGGGCGTGGCCTGCCGCCGGTCGTCGGCATGGTCGCCGGGGTGCTGCTCGCCGGACTGGCGGGCCTGCTGTTCTCCCCCATCGCGGCGCGGCTGCGCGGCATCTACCTCGGTGTCGCCTCGCTCGGCCTGGTCTTCATCGGCCAGCACGTCCTGAACACCTGGACCTCGGTGACCGGCGGCTTCAACGGCCGGACCACACCGCGCTTCGAGCTGTTCGGCTTCTCGTTCGGTCGCACCGACCCCGAGCTGTTCGTGCTCGGCGTGCGGTACGGCGAGGCCGAGCGGCTCTGGTACCTCGGGCTCGTCCTGGCCATCGGGGCGTTCTGGTTCGCCAAGAACCTGCTGCGCAGCCGGCCGGGACGCGCGCTGCAGACGCTGCGCGACAGCGAGGTGGCCGCCGCCGTCATGGGTGTCGACGTCCAGCGCTACAAGGCCCGCGTCTTCCTCGTCTCGTCCATGTACGCCGGGCTCGCCGGGGTGCTCTACGCCCTGTCGATCGGCAGCGTCGCGCCGGAGTCCTTCGCCCTCGACCTCTCGGTGCTCTACCTGGCCATGATCGTGCTGGGCGGCCTCGGCTCGGTCGGGGGCGCCGCCCTCGGCGCGCTGTTCGTCAGCGCCCTGCCGCTGGTCTTCCAGGAGTACGCCGGCTCGATGCCGCTCGTCTCCGAGCCGGGCCAGGGCGGCGTCTCGGCCGGACAGGCCGCTCGCCTGCTGTTCGGCCTCGCGATCGTCCTGGTCGTCCTGTTCGAACCGGCCGGCCTGGTCGGGCTCAAGAACCGCTTCAAGCGCAAGGGCGGGAGCCCGGGCGTCGATCCCACCGCAGAGCCCACCCCGTCACCCACACCAGCACAAGGGAGTACTTCATGAAGCTCGGCCAGCGCACGGGCGTCCTGCTCGCCGCATCGATCCTCGCAGCGTCCGCCGGCTGCAGCACCAAGTCCGAGGACACCGCGACCCCCGGCGACAACGGCGACGGCGGCGAGATCACGACCGGCCGGGGCGTCGAGGGCAGCACCATCAAGCTCGGTGTCCTCACCGACCTCACCGGTGCGTTCGCCGCTCTCGGCGCCGACATCACCAACGCCAACACCCTGTTCTGGGAGAAGCAGAACGCCGGCGACAAGGTCTGCGACGGCAAGTACGAGGTCGAGCTCGACATCAAGGACACCGGCTACGTGCCGCAGCAGGGCGTGCAGCTCTACAGCGGCATGAAGGACGACGTCCTCGCGATGCAGCAGACGATCGGCTCCCCGATCAACACCGCGCTCGAGTCGGCCTACGAGGCGGACTCCGTCGTCAACCTGCCGTCGGCGTGGGCCAAGAACCTCACGAACTACGAGGGCAACGGCGTCGTCGGTGCGACCTACGACGTCGAGATGACCAACGGCCTGAGCTACGCGCTCGAGGAGGGCCTGATCAAGGAGGGCGACACCCTCGGTCACATCTACTTCGAGGGCGAGTACGGCGCGAACGGCCTGGCCGGGTCGAAGTACATGGCGACCGAGCACGGCTTCAAGATCGTCGAGGCGAAGATCAAGCCGACCGACCAGGACATGAGCGCGCAGATCACGTCGTTCAAGGCCGCCGGGGTCAAGGCGATCCTGCTGACGGTCAACCCGACCGTCACCGCGTCGGCGGCGGGTGTCGCGGCGACGCAGGGGCTCGACGTCCCGATCATCGGCAGCAACCCGGTCTTCGCCCCCGGCCTGCTCAAGGGCCCGGCCGCAGCGGCGCTGAAGAAGAATCTCATCGTCTCGTCGCCGATCAACACCTTCGACAAGCACCCGGAGATCCTGGCCGACTACAAGGCGAAGTACCCAAACTCCACGCCCAGCCTGGGTGTCCTGTTCGGCTACGGCATGTCCGACATCATGCGCCAGATCATCGAGAAGGCCTGCGAGAACGGCGACCTCACCCCCGAGGGCATGCTGGAGGCCAAGGGCGAGCTCACCGACATCGAGACCGGTGACCTCATCGTGCCGCTGAACTTCTCGGAGTCCGGCAAGAGCCCGAGCCTGCAGAGCTTCATCCTGCAGCCGGCGGACGTCGACGGTGGCGCCAAGGCGCTGACCGAGGCGGTCGAGTCTCCGGACGCCGCGGGCATCTCCTAGCAGCACCCAGCTCCGTTCCGAGGGACGTCGGCGCCCCGTGCACGTCGCGGGGCGCCGACGGCCTGTCCCGTCCTGCGTCGAGGAGGCTCCCGTGACCACGCACGACGTGGAGTCCGGGCGGGTGCTGAGCCCGCGGCGGCGCGACGACCTGCTCGACCGCCTCGTCCAGGTGTTCCTCGCGCAGGGGTTCGCGGCCCTGGGCGTCGACGACCTCGCCCTGCGCTGCCACTGCTCGGCCGCGACGCTGCAGGCCCTGGCTCCCGATCCGGCGTACCTGCGCCGGGCGGTCGTCGCGCGCTACGCCGCCCGCTCTGCCGACGCCGCCGAGCAGCGGGTCGCGGCGGTCGCCGACCCGCAGCGCCGTCCGGGCGAGTACCTCGCCGGCGTCGCGGCCGCGCTGGCCCCGGCGAGCAACGCCTTCTTCCGCGACCTCGAGCGCTTCCCCGCCGGGCGCCAGGTCTACGAGAGCGCCACGCGACGGTGCGCCGACCGGGTGCGCGAGCTGCTGCAGGACGCGGTGCGCGCCGGGCGCGTCCGCGACGTCCAGGCCAGCTTCGTCGCTGACACGGTGACCGTCGTGACCGGCCGGATCAGCTCCGGCGCGCTGCTGCTGTCGACCGGTCTGGACGACGCCCGGGCCTACGCCGAGCTCGCTCGCCTGGTCGCCGACGGGGTGTCAGGATGAGCCGCATGAGCCGTCCCGTGCAGCTGGTGACCGAGCTGACCGAGGCCGACCCCACTCCCGGGATGCGCCGCCTGCAGGCGTTCTCGGTCGACGGGCTGTGGGCCGGCGTGGTGCACACCGAGGCCGGCGCCAGCTCCGGCTGGCATCACCACGGCGAGCATGAGACCAGCCTGTACGTCGTGGCCGGACGGATGCGGCTGTCGTTCGGCCCAGGCGGCGCCGACGAGGTCGAGGCCGGTCCCGGCGACTTCCTGCACGTCCCGGCGTGGACCGTGCACCGCGAGGCGAACCCCACGGACGAGGCGTCGACGGCCGTCATCGCCCGGGCCGGACGCGGCGCGCCGACCGTGAACGTCGAGGGCCCCGACCCGGTCTGAAGCGCGACGCGGGTCCCGCTCGCGGTCGACGACGCGGTGCGTCAGAGGGCGCGGTGCGTCACCCGTCCGGCCAGCACGGTGGCGCCGACCTGCACGCCCAGCAGGTGCGCAGCGGTCGCGGCCGTCCCGTCGTGCACGGCCAGCGGGTCGTGGTCGAGCAGCGCCAGGTCGCCGCGACTGCCGACGGCGACGGTCGGCTGACCGTCCGTGCTCGCCGCGAGCGCCTGCGCGGCCGTGAGCGACTCGTCCGGGTTCCACGGCTCGCGCTCGTCGCCCGAGCGGTGCACGGCCGCCGCCATGGCCAGCCACGGGTCGAGCGGCGCGACAGGGGCGTCCGACCCGAGCGCCAGGACCACGCCGACGTCGAGCAGCGAGCGCAGCGGGAAGCAGCGGTCGGCCCGGTCGGGCCACACCTGGAGGGTCACGTCGCGGTCGTCGAGCAGGTGCGCCGGCTGGACGCTGGCGACGATGCCGAGCCGCGCCATCCGCGGGCCGGCGTCCAGCGCGACGAGCTGCGCGTGCTCGACCGACCCGCGGGCGCCGGAGGCCTCGAAGGCGTCCAGCGCCGAGCCGACCGCGGCGTCGCCGATGGCGTGCACGGCGCCGTCGACGCCGTGCGCGTGGGCCTGGCGCAGCAGCTCGGTCAGCTCGGCCAGCGGGTGGTTGACCACGCCGCGGGTCCCGCCGTACGGCTCGCAGCACCAGGCGGTCCGGGTGTTGAGGCTGCCGTCCGAGATGACCTTCAGCGGTCCCATCCGCAGCAGGCCGCCGGTGCCGGGCAGGGCGTCGCCGGACCGCAGGCCCGTGGCGAGCGCGGCGTCGAGGCGGTCCGGGTAGGTCGCGATGCGGACCGTCAGCTGGTCGACGCCGGTGGCGAGCCGCTCGGGCCAGTCGCGCAGCCCTGGACCGAACTCCATGTCGACGACGCCGACGACGCCCCTCGCGGCGGCGGCCTCGACGGCCGCGGCGTAGCTCGCACGGTCGTCCGCCGAGCTGGTCAGGTCGTCCAGCCGGCCGAGCACGGCGAACCACTGCGCCTCCTCGAGCGGCCCGGTGCGCGGCGGGACGCCGACCAGCTGCAGGGCCCGCGAGCTCAGCCAGCCGTTGTGCGCGTCGCCGCTGACCAGCACGACCGGGTGCCCGGCGCTGACGGCGTCGAGCTCGTCGACGGTCGGGGTTCGGGACCACGTCGCGGACCGGTAGCCGAAGCCGCTGACGGTGCTGCCGTCGTCGGGCAGCCCGGCCACGTGGACCGCGACCCGGTGCACCACCTCCTCCGGCGACGACGTCCCGCTGACGTCGAGCCGGCCCCGGGCCTGCGACCACTGGGACAGGTGCACGTGCTGGTCCCACAGCCCGGGCACGACCCACCGGCCGTCGCCCTCCAGCACCTGCTCGCCGGCCGTGCGGCGGAGCCCGGCGGCCACCTCGGTGACGACCCCGTCGACGATCCGGACGTCGACCGGGCCGTCCGGGGCGCGGCCCGGGCCCATCGGGACGAGCCGGACCTCCCGCACGAGCAGGGCACCGGTGCGGGCCGGGTCGGGGGTCATGCAGCCATCCTGCCCGTGACGGGGCCGTCTGCCCGAAGGTCTGGTCCGACCGCGGTGCGGAGAAGTAGGTTTGCGCAGGCGGTGGTCGCGCAGGCCACCAGTACCGCTCCTGAGCCCCGGCGGTGGCACGGCGCGAGGGTGCCGGGAGGACAGACGTGGATCGGGTGCCGGGGGGAGCGGTGGCCGCGTCCGCCGCGCTCGCCGGACCGTCTCACCGCACCACCTCCGGCGTGGGGCTCGCCCGCGCCGGTCTCGACGTCGAGGAGCTGGTCCACGACCTGCGCCAGGAGCTCGCCGTCGTGCGCCACCTGGTCGACGGCCTCACCGCCTCACCGTCGACCGGACCGGGCTCGGAGCAGCTCCTGGCCGGGCTCGCTGCCCAGGTCGAGGCGCTCGACGACCTGGTGCTGTCGGCCGTCGTCCCTCCTCGCCGTGAGCGCGTCGACGTCGGGGAGGTGGCCCGGGCCGTGGTCGGCGCGGCACGACTCGTGCACGACGGCGAGGTGCGGCTGCCCGCGACCCCTGCGGCGCCCGTGCTGGCCGACGCCGTGCTGCTGCGGCGCGCCCTGCTCAACCTGGTCGTCAACGCCTGCGAGGCCCGGCCCGGCGGCGCCGTCGTCGTCCGGGTGCTCGTCGACGACCGGGCCGTGCGCGTCGAGGTGCAGGACGACGGTCCCGCCGGGTCCGCGCCGGACGACGACGCCGTGGGTCTGGGCCTGTGGGTGGTGCACGCGGTCGTGCGCGACGCCGGGGGCACGGTGACGCGCCGGACCGGGCCGGACGGGGGGCGCGTGGTCGTGGTGCGGCTGCCCTCTATGCAGGAGGGCTCGCGGTGAGGGTCCTGGTCTGCGACGACCACGCGCTGATGGCGCAGGCCATGGCGGCGCACCTGCGCGAGCACGGTCACGAGGTCGTCGTCGCGACCACGCCGCAGGAGGGCGTCGCCGAGCAGCGTCGCCAGCCGTTCGACGTCTGCGTCCTCGACCTGGTCTTCCCCGGCACCGGCACCGACGGTGCCGAGGCGGTCGGCCCTCTGCTCAAGGCGTCGTCGTCCACCAAGGTCCTCGTGCTGACCGCCTACGCCGGCTCGGTGCTCGCCCAGCAGGCCATGGCCGCCGGTGCGCACGCGATGATCGAGAAGAGCCGTCCGCTCGCGGTCGTCTCGGCGACCGTCCACCGGCTCGGGATGGGCGCGGCCCGGGCGGAGCGCGACGGTCCGCGCGCCACCGACCCCGGGCAGCCGCAGCTGACGGCCCGTGAGCGCGAGGTCCTGGCGCTGCTCGTGCAGGGCTGCTCGACCAGCGAGATGGGCGAGCGGCTCAGCATCAGCGTCAACACCGTGCGCAAGCACGTCCACAAGCTGCTCGAGAAGTTCGGCACCAGCAGCAGGCTCGAGGTCGTCGCCCGGGTGGCCCGCGGCGCCCCCGCGCGGACGCCGCGGGCCGGGGACGTGCAGCCCGGCGACGTCCGGGTCGTGGACGTGCGGCCGGCCGACGCCCAGCAGGGCGTGCGGTGAGCCTGACTGCGGTCGAGAGCCGCGGGGTGTGGGTCGTCACCGTCGTGCACTCGCACCTGCTGGTCGCCGAGGTCGTCGGCCTGTGGCTCGGCCGCTCGCCCCGGCTGTCGTGCCAACGTCCCGTGGCCGACCTCTCGTCGCTGCCCGGCGGCGCCCAGGCGTACGACGGGCTGGTGGTCGACCAGCGCGCGTTCGACGCGCAGGGTGCGCACCTGCTCGCGCGCGACCGGGCTGCCGTCCTCGTCGTCCTCGGCGACGACACCAGTCGCGACCCGGCGGGCGACTGCGTGCGCTCGCTGCGCGGCGGGGCGCGGGCCTGGGTGTCACCGGACGCCGCTCCCGACTCGCTGGTCGACGCCCTGCTCACCGCGCTCGGCGGTGGGGTCTGGCTGCCGCCGCACCTGGCCGGGGCCGTCGTCGAGCGGCTGCTGGAGGGCGAGCGGCAGCGCCCCCGGCTGGACGCGCTGACGGCCCGAGAGCTCGAGGTCCTGCGCCACCTGCTGGCGGGTCACAGCACGTCCCGGACCGCGGAGCTCATGTTCGTGTCGGCCAACACGGTGCGCAGCCACCGCAACCGGCTGTTCACCAAGCTCGACGTGCACACGGCGCTCGAGGCCGTGGCCGTCGCCCGCGCAGCAGGCCTGACCATCTAGTCACTGAGCGCCCTGAGCGTTCAGAAATGCTCATCCTCCTGGGTGCTTCGGTGATACACGGCCCGAAATACCTTCGCCTGCAGGGAAGCAGCCAGCGGCACCGTCCGCGGCGCGTCGAGCAGCACGGAGGATCTATGAGGTTGAGCCCTGAGCGCAGCGCCGAGCTGGTCCGCGCAGCAGCAGTCGGTGATGCCCAGGCGTGGGAGGAGCTCGTCGACGCCTACGTCGGGCTCATCTGGAAGATCACGAGCAGCCACCGCCTTCGCCCCGGCGACGCGGCCGACGTCTCGCAGACGACCTGGCTGCGCCTGCTGGAGAGCATCGACAAAGTCCAGGACCCCTCGCGCGTCGGCGCCTGGCTGGCGACGACCGCTCGCCGCGAGTGCCTGCGCGTGCTGGGCCAGGGCAAGCGGTTCGTGCTCGTCGGCGAGGACAGCGACTTCGACGGCGACGTCGGCTCGGCCCCCGAGGTCGACGCGGCGCTGCTCGCCGACGAGCGCGACGACGAGGTCCGCGAGGCCGTCAGCCGGCTGCCCGAGCGCTGCCAGCAGCTGCTCGGCCTGCTGATGATGGACCCGCCGCCGTCGTACGAGGAGATCGCCGCGTCGCTGGGCATGCCCATCGGCAGCATCGGACCCACCCGGGGCCGGTGCCTGAAGCGGCTTGCTGAGATGCTGGGGCGCGAAGGTATCGGCGAGGGAGCGAACCTCATCTCTAGCAGGTGATGGACGCGTCCCTTCGGGCCGGCCAGTGACCGGCAGGGGGCGTGATGCAGGTGCCAGACGAGGTGCGGGCGGCAGCCAAGGCTGTCTTCCGGACGCGAGCGCCCGGGCGGGCGCTGCTGTCGGAGGTCGAACGGCCCGACGACAGCTCCGGGCCTGGTTCGGCGCGCACGCTGTGCTTCACCGACACCGACCTCAGCATCCAGGTGGAGGTCTCCACGGGAGATGACGGGCTCGCGCACCTCACGGTCCGGCTGCATCCGGCCCTGGACGTCGAGATGGAGGTCGAGCGCCCCGACCCGGCGATGACGCTGGTCGCTCGCGGACCCTCGCCCCTGCACCTCGCGGCGACCCCCGGTGGTCTGACCCGGTTGGCCATCACGAGCCTCGACGACCCGGCGCGCCACTGGCACACGAGCTGGACCCGTCTCTAGGGCGTTGGACCCGCCTGCAGCGCAGGCGTTTCCGGCCCCGGGTCACCGGGCCCGCCGTCCCCGACGTCGGACGGCGCGCCGACTAGGAGGCGTTCGAGGGGTCGGACGAGCGACGCGGACGCACCGCGGTCGGCGGCGCCGGCGCAGGGCCGCTCAAGGACGCCGCGATCGTCTCGAGCGCGACGGCGATGCGGTCGAACACGTCGTAGTACGGCGGCGATCCGGGCTCCGGCGCGCTGCGGCGGTTGTACCGGCGCCGCTCGCCGCCGCCGGTGCGCCGCTCCGCGAGCGGGACCTCGTCGCCCTGGGTCATCCGGCTCCTCCTCTGCGACGCCTCTGCGCGAGGGTGGAGCCGACAGCGGCGGCCCCTGATACCTCTCTCGGGTATCAGCGGCGACGCCGTCTCGCTCTGCTGCTCGATCGGGTGCTGCACGCAGAGGGGGAGCATGTCGGGAGTCGTCGTGGACGGCCTGCCCGACCGCTTCAACGTGGGGCTCGTCGCGTTCTCGGGCAGCGCCTCGGTCGTGGTGCCGGCGACGCAGGAGCACGCCGCGGTCACCGCCGCGATCCAGACGCTCGCCCTCGGGAACGGCACCGCGATCGGCGAGAGGCGGTGGCCAGCTCGCTCGAGGCGGTCGCGGCCGTCCCCGGCTCGACGTCCAGTACCGACCCGACCCCGGCGCACGTCGTGCTGCTGTCGGACGGGACGAGCACGGTCGGACGTCCCGTGAGCGCCGCGGTCGAGCAGGCCGTCGCCGCCGGGGTGCCCGTCTCGACGATCGCGTACGGGACCCCGCGGGGCGAGGTGGTCGTCGAGCAGCGGCGCATCAGCGTCCCGGTCGACGCCCCGTCCCTGGCCGAGCTCGCCGCCGACACGTCCGGCACCGCCTACGAGGCCGTCAGCGGCGACGAGCTGGACGCCGTCTACGCCGACATCGGCAGCGCTATCGGCACGACGACCGAGACCCGGGAGATCGGCTCCTGTCCTGTCCGGTCTGGCGCTGCTCGCCGCGATCGGGGCCGGCGCCGCGGCGCTCACCTGGTCGCCGCGACAGGTGTAGCCCGCCGTCCCACCCGGCGCCCCGGTCGGGCGGCGGGCGGGCTGGGCGAGACTGGTGGCATGCGCGATCCCCTGGACCTCGACCGACTGCGCCGCGAGCTCGACCTGGTCGACCGGCAGCTGGTCGAGCTGATCGCCCGCCGGCTGGAGGTTGTCGCCGACGTCGGTCGGGCCAAGGCCGTCTCCGACAGCCCCGTCCGGGACGTCCGTCGAGAGCGGCAGGTCCTGGACGGCGTCGCGGCCCTCGCCGAGGAGCGCGGCGTGGCCGGCGAGCTCGTCCGCCGCATCTTCCGGGAGATCATCGGTCACGCCGTGGACCGGCAGGTCGCCGACCTCACCGGCACCGCGCACCAGCCGCTCGTCGTGGCCTACCAGGGCACCGACCACGCGTACAGCCACCTCGCGGCCCAGAAGCACATGGCCGGGCGCCGCCAGGAGGCGACGTACGTCGGGCACGTGTCGTTCGCGGACGCCCTGGCGTCACTGCTGGACGGTCAGGCCGACCTGGCGCTGCTGCCGATCGAGAACACGACGGCGGGCAGCATCAACCAGGTCTACGACCTGCTGCAGGCGCAGGACGTCCACGTCGTCGGGGAGGAGACCTGGCGGGTGGACCACTGCCTCGCTGCGGTCGAGGACGTCGCGCTGTCGCGGCTCACCCGGGTGCTGTCCCACCCGCAGGGGCTCGAGCAGTGCGCGGCCTTCCTGAGGACGCTGCCCCAGGTCGTGCCCGTGACCGTGTTCGACACGGCGGAGGCCGTGCGCGTCGTCGCGGAGCGGGGCGACCCGACCTGGGCCGCGATCGGCTCGGCCGAGGCCGCCGACGCCCACAACCTGGTGGTGCTGCGGCGCGGCCTGGCCGACCGGGCCGAGAACTGGACCCGGTTCCTGCTGCTGTCCCGCAGCCCGGCGCCGGTGCCGGACCGGGTGCCGAGCAAGACCAGCCTGGTCCTGGTCGCCCGCCACGAGGAGGGGGCACTGCTGCGCTGCCTGGAGATCCTGTCGCGCAGCGGTCACTCGCTGACCAAGCTGGAGTCGCGGCCCCGCCCTGGCAGCCCGTTCGAGTACCTGTTCTTCCTGGACTTCCAGGGCAACGTCGCCGACCCGGTCACCAGCCGGGTCGTGGACGAGCTGCGGGCCGCGGCGCTGTCGCTCAAGGTCCTCGGGAGCTACCCGGCGAAGGTCGTCGGCAGCGACCTGCACAGCGACGACGCCCTCGAGGCGCTGCTCCCGCCGGTGCAGCCGGCCACCTGACCTCGGGTCGCTGGAGGAGCCGGTCGAGCCGGTCCCGCCACCGGACCGGGAGGTCGGGCAGACTGGGCCCGCTGTCTGGAGGGCTCGCCTAGTGGCCGATGGCGGCGGTCTTGAAAACCGCTAGGGGTGCAAGCTCCTCGAGGGTTCGAATCCCTCGCCCTCCGCTCGCCACCACCCTCGTCGCGTCCACGGGCCCTCCTCGACCGGAGTGACGGACGGACCGCGCACGCCGCGGCCGTCCGAGCGGCTGCGGGGCGGCTCGTACGGCGGACCGAAGGTCCCGTGACAGCCGGGCCCCGGGGCAGGACGCTGGCGCGGGAGGCGCTGTGCGCAAGCCGACGCGAAGGGCCAGCCGGTCGGTGGGGCCGCCGACGGTGACGGTCGTGCG
>JAOPVV010000032.1 GCA_025966005.1 Frankiales bacterium | reverse complement strand
AACGCCGTCATCGTCGGCAACTACCTCACCACCCTGGGCCGCCCCGCCACCGACGACCTCGACATGCTCACCGACCTCCAGATGCCCATCAAGGCCCTGAGCCAGACCCTGTAGTGCGCTGCTTCGGCGTCAGGTGGCGCCGGGCCGGCCGTCCAGGTTGATGACGACCACCCCGACGACGATGCAGCCGATCCCGACGGCCTTGACCAGGCTCAGGCGCTCACCCAGGAACGTCATGCCGATCGCGACGATGGCCACCGTCCCGAGCCCCGACCAGAGCGCGTAGGCCAGGCCGACCGGCAGCGTCAGCACGGCGCGGGAGAACAGCGCGAACGACGCCGCGTAGGCCGTCAGGCACACCAGCGTCGGGGTGAGGCGGGTGAAGCCCTGCGTGCCCTTGAGCAGGCTGGTGCCCAGGATCTCGAACGTGATGGCTGCCATCAGGAAGGCCATGCCCACGGCGGCACCAGCTCTCGGGTCGGGTGGCCGAAACGTACGTCCCTGGGGGGAGGCCGTGGACGGGACCGGCCGGACCGCTCTCCCCCCTCGGTGGGAGGCCTTGAGCGCCCGGTCAGCGAGAGTGCCTGCAGCACAGCGGTTCTCTAGACAGATCGCCGGCGTCCGCCGCCGAGGGTCGTACTCCCAACGGGCAGGAAGATACCCAGAAGGGAGGACGCAGGCGTGCGGGCCCGTCCCTAGCGTCCCTGTCACTCCCCACCGACTGGTCGGGGACTCGCTGCGGTCGGGCACCGGCCTCCCAGCGTCGGTGCGAACGAGGAGGTTCGACGGTGAGCACGTTCAAGGACGCTGACGAGGTCTACGCCCTGATCGGCAAGGCCCTCGAGGCCTGCGTGACGGAGGAGACCTTCATCAACGCCACGAAGGACGGCACCCTCGTCGTCCTCATCACGCAGACCGACCCCGTCGCGACCATCCTGGTCGACTTCCCCGGCCAGAAGGTCCTCTGCGGCGACGCGGCCGCCGGCGCCTCCTCCACGGTCCAGCTCAAGATGAGCTCGGACAACGCCAACAAGTTCTGGCAGGGCAAGCTCAACTTCACGCTCGCCATGGCCCAGCGCAAGGTCAAGCTCGAGGGCAAGCGCTCCACCGCGCTGGCGCTGCTGCCGCTGACCGGCCCGATCTTCGACAAGTACAAGGCCATCCTCGGCGAGGCCGGCCGTCGGGACCTGCTCGTCGACTGACGGCCGTCCGCCGTCGCCCCGCCCTGACCCCGCCCCCCCTCGCCGCACAGGCGCCCACTCGCAGGAGCACGCATGACCACCGTTGACCAGACCATGAACGACGCCGAGTTCGCCGCCGCCTCCGCCAAGGCCGAGGAGCTCTCGCTGTTCTTCCGCGAGATCGGCCCGAAGTACGACATCGAGAACACCTTCGCGTACCCGAGCATCGACGCCTTCAAGAAGAGCGGCCTCGGCTCGCTCGTCGTCCCGAAGCAGTACGGCGGCCAGGGCGGCAACATCCTGCACTGCTCGAAGGTCATCTCCGAGCTGTCCAAGGGCGACTCGGCGATCACGCTCGCCTACAACATGCACTTCATCATGTGCGGGATCATGATGGGCCTGATGAGCGAGGCCCAGAACAAGCACTGGCTGGGTCGCGTCTCCGACGGCGAGATCATGTTCGGGCCGTTCTCCGAGGCCCGCGCCGGCTTCTCCGGCCTGGCCGACATGAAGGCCGTGCCGCAGGCCGGTGGCGGCTGGAAGATCTACGGCGTGAAGACCTGGGGCACCCTGTCCGAGGCCTCCACGATCATCACGACCAACGCGACGGTCACCGACGCCGACGGCAACATCCCCGAGGGCTACGAGGAGCGCGTCTCCGCCGAGATGCTGTTCATCGCCGACTTCGACGTCGACGCGGACGGCCAGGGCGACGGCGTCCGCATCGAGAAGACCTGGAACGCCCTGGGCATGCACGCCACCGGCACCCAGATGATCCACTTCGACGGCTTCTTCGTCCCCGAGGACGGCCTGGTGTGCGAGTGGCGCGGCGGCGCCTTCGGCGTCCTCGAGTGGGCCTCGCTCAACTTTGCCAGCATCTACCTGGGCATGCAGTACCGGGTGTTCGAGGAGGTGCGCGCGGTCCTCGCCAAGAAGACCCTGGGTGCCACCTTCGGCGCCATCGCCGCCAACGAGACCAAGGTGTCGGGCATCGGCCACATCGTCGACGGGGTCGGTGACATGGCCGCCCGCGTCGAGCTGTCGCGGCGCGTCGTCTACCGCACCTGCCAGGAGCTCATCGACGGCGAGGACGACGAGTGGCCGGTGGAGCTGCGCTTTCCGTACATCGGCCTTGCGAAGACCTTCGTCGCCGAGAACGTCATGTACATGACCCGCAAGTCCATGTCGCTGGTCGGTGGCCAGTCCTTCCGCAAGGGCGCCATCTTCGAGCGCCTCTACCGCGACTCGGCGGCCTCGATGTTCCAGCCGCTCAACAGCGACCAGTCCTGCACCTACATCGGCGAGTACTTCCTCGCACCCGAGGAGCTCGAGGACTAGACCTCGCGCGCCCGTACGCTTGACCCGGCCTCGTCCCCGTACAGGGGGCGGGGCCGGTGGCCTGTCCGGACCCTGACCGGCAGCCGCCCCCACCCCGCTCGGAGGAGCCCCGTGACCGCCTCGGTCCAGCAGCAGTGGAACCCGCTCTTCCAGACCGTCACCGTCGACGGCCGGCGCATCCGCGTCGCCGTGCAGGGCGAGGGCCCGGTGCTGCTGCTGCTCAACGGGATCGGCGCCAACATCGAGATGTGGGCGCCGCTGGTCCGCGGCCTGCCGGGCCGGCGCGTCGTCATGTTCGACTTTCCCGGCACGGGCGCCTCGCAGGCCCTGCGGCGCAGCCGCCGGATGTCGGGGCTCGCCCGCCTGGTCGCCGACCTGCTCGAGGTGCTCGACGTCGAGCAGGCCGACGTCCTCGGCTACTCCTGGGGCGGGGCGCTCGCGCAGCAGCTGGCGCACCAGCACCCCGAGCGCGTCCGCTCGCTCGTGCTGGCGGCGACGATCCCCGGCATCGGCGGCCAGCCGCCGGCGCCCTGGGTCGTCGCGGCGATGGCGACCCCGACCCGCTACTACTCGCCGCGCTACCTGCGCGTGGTGTCACCGCTGATCTTCGGCACCCGGCTGAGCGTGCACGACGAGAACCACTCGGCCCGCCGCGAGCGGCCCCCGACGATGCGGGGCTACAGCCAGCAGCTGTTCGCGCTCACCGGCTGGTCGAGCCTGCCGTTCCTGGCGAAGCTGCGGGTGCCGACGCTGGTCCTGTCGGGCGAGGGCGACCCGCTCGCCCCGGCACGCAACGGCCGGCTGCTCGCCCGGCGCATCCGGGGCGCCCGGCTGGAGGTCGTCAGGGGCGGGCACCTGTTCCTGCTGCAGCACCCGGTCGAGGCCGCCCGACTGGTGCACGAGTTCCTCACGGCGCAGGACGCCGCGCGGCAGGTCGACGCGGGCTCGACTCAGGTCGCGACGCGGTCCACGACGTAGCCACCGGGCGCCGGCTCGAGCGGGCGGTGGCGGTCGTCACCGAGCTCGGTCGGAGCCGGCTTCTCGCTGCCTGAGCGCTCCAGCACCCACAGCGCCCAGGCCTCCCACCAGCTGCCGGTGCGCTGGGTGGCCCCCGCGAGCCACTCCTGGGGCTCACGGCCCTCCGGCCCGCCCTCGTGGTAGCTGGCCCTGGGGTTGCCGGGAGGGTTGACCAGGCTGGCGATGTGGCCGGCGTTGCTCAGGACGAAGGTGCTGGGCCCGGACATCGCCGTCGTCGTGCGGTAGCAGCCCGTCCAGGGAGTGAGGTGGTCCGAGACCGCACCGGTGACGAAGGTCGGCACCTTGATCGTCGACAGGTCGACGGGGGTGTCCAGCACCGTCATCGCGCCCGGCCGGCACAGCGAGTTGTCGCGGAAGATCTCGAGGAACTGCCCGTGCAGCCGCGCGGGCAGGTTCGTGCCGTCGGCGCTCCAGGCCAGGATGTCGAAGACGGGCGGCGGGTTGCCCATCAGCCACTGGTTGACGACGTAGTTGAAGACCAGGTCGTCCGGGCGCATCCAGCTGAACACCGAGCCCAGCGAGCGCGCCGTGATGACGCCCTTGCGCCGCGAGCCGCCGCCGGCCAGTGCGAGCAGCCGGGGGGACGAGAAGGCCCCGAGCGGGGCGCGCTCGTCGTAGTCGAGCAGCGTGACGCCGTACGACGCGCTGTGGATGCCGTGCTCGCCGGTGGCCGCCTCGGCATTGAGAACGGCGGTCTGCAGGATGCCGCCGGCGCAGAAGCCGAGGGTGTTGACGTCGTCCGCGCCGGTGATCTCCTTGACGACCTCGAGCGCGCTGACGATCCGCGCGGCGTAGGCGTCGAGGTCCCAGTCGGCCTGCTCCGGGCCGGGGTTGCGCCAGCTGATGAGGAAGACCTGCAGCCCCTGGCCGACCGCGTGCTCGACGAAGCTGCGACCCGGGCGCAGGTCGAGGAAGTAGTAGCGCCCGATCGGCGGCGGGACGACCAGGACCGGGCGCTGGCGCACGGTCGACGTGCTGGGCGAGTACTGGATCACCTCGGCCACCTCGTCGCGGTGCACGACCGCGCCCGGTGTGAGCGCGAGGTGGGTGCCGACCTGGAAGGCCGTCCGGTCGGTCTGCGACGGCATCCCGCCGTTGTGCCGCAGGTCGCTGAACAGGTGCCCGATCCCGCGGCGGACGCTGCCGCCGTTGGTCTCGAAGGCGCGCTTGAGCGCCGCCGGGTTCCCCGGGAGCAGGTTGGTCGGCGCGAGAGCGCTGGCCAGGACGCTGATGGCGAAGCGGGCCCGCTCGACCTCGTGCCAGTCAGCGCCGCCCTCGTCCATGCTGTCGACGAGCCGGGTGAGCGCCTGCCCGAGGGCGACGTACCCCTGGGCCAGCCGCCGGTAGACGGCGTTCTCCTCCCACGTCGGGTCGGCGAAGCGCTTGTCCCTGGGCGCCGGACGCAGCTCGTCGGTGCCCTTCACGACCCGGCCGAGGTCGGCGGCCAGCGAGCCGAGCTCCCGCACCACGGGGCCGGGACGAAGGAAGGCACCGGCCACCCCGCGGACCAGGCCGACGAGGGTGGGCACGCCGACCGGGTCGGCGGCGCCGACGGCGTCGACGACGTCGTCCAGGTCGGTCTCACGGACGAGCGGGGCGGTGACGGTCACGGGGGTCCTTCGCTGCGGCGAGGAGCGGTCCGGCGGCGCACGGACGGCTCGAGTCGGTCTGTCGGGGTGGGCCCGGCGGCGTCGGCGGGCTGGGGGCACGGACGGCGGACGGGCCCGGGCAGGTGCCGGTCGCGAGAGCGCCGCTCACCCCGTCGACCCCCCGCCGACACGAGAACGTATCCCCCGAAAGCGCCCACGGCTACGGCGAGTTCGCGGCCGGCCCCGCGTCGCGGAAGATCCTCCCGAGTGGGGATGACGCGGCCGCCCCAGGGCCCCATGATCCGCCTCCGCCGGTGTCCGGCACGGCCCAGGAACGTCGCGTGACAGGCGTCACCGGGTGCTCCCGTCCTCGTTCTAGGGGTGTCGCACCGCTCACCCGAGCGGGGTGGCGGCGGACCCGCCGGATGGCCCGCCGCGGCCGCGACGTGAACGCCTCACCACACCCCGGCCGGAAGGCCGAACTGCATCAAAGCCGTTGATCTGCAGGCAGAGCACCACAGATGTTGACCAATCGTGTGAATGGCGATTAACTTCTGTGACTCGGACCACAGACCCGGCTCGCTCGGCCAGGCCTGCACCACCCCACTACCGCACGCACGAGCACGACCGCACGCACGAGCACCCCGGCACCCCGCCGAGGTCACAGGATCCCTGGAGGACCCCATGTCCGTTGCCACCCGCAGCCTGTTCCGCGCGGCGATCCTCACCCTCGGGGTGTCGGTCGTGCTCCCTGCCGGCTCCGCGCTCGCCGCGCTCGAGCAGGGCGCCGGCACCGGCCGCGCCGTCCTCGCCGCGGAGGGCGAGAGCCCCGCGATCGTCGGCCCGACGCTCGGCTTGTTCAAGTTCGGCACGGACATCGGCACGCCGATCGCCTGCAACCTCGCGACCTCCTACATCGCGGACGGGGCCGCCGAGCTCGACCAGAACGCCGACGCCGCGGTCAAGGAGATCAACAACGGCTGCAGCACCTTCTCGACCGAGGGCACCAAGCTCGTCGTGCAGGGGCAGGAGGCGTCGAAGCCGCTGGCCGCCGTCAACGAGTTCGCCAACCCGGCGATCGACCAGGTCGCCGACTCGGTGGCGCAGACCGGCACCGAGAACGGTGAGGTCCTCGCCCCCATGGGTCCGACGATCGCCGGCCTCGGCGACACCATCCGCTTCTTCAAGGGCAAGTGAGACGACGTTGACCAGTGCCACGCTCCGCACGGCCACGCGACGAGGGGTCGCCGGCTCTGCCGTCGTCCTCCTGCTCGCCCTCAGCGGAGCGGCTCCCGCCGTCGCACAGGAGTCGCCGGCGCCCGCGCCGGCCGACGACGTCGCCGTCCCGACGGCCGACCCGGGCCCGCAGAACCCCAACCGGTACTCGCTGTCGGCCTCGGCCGACGGCATGTCCTTCCAGATCCAGAACAACAAGCTGGTGGCGAACATCACCGTCGAGGTCAGCCCGGTCTCGACCGGTGCCCAGGTCGACAGCGCCGGCTCGAGCCAGGCCTTCGCGGGCCTGCCGTACGCCGGGGCCATCGCCCAGACGCTGCCCGGCACCGTCAACGGCCTGAGTGGGGGTGCCACGCCGCCCATCCCGCCGATCCCCGGCTTCGTCGCCACCCGTTCCCCCGGTGAGCCGTCCGCCAAGCAGGCCCAGGGGCCCTACCTCATCGCCGCCGACAGCCTGGAGACCTTCTCCAAGGCCACGGCCAGCGCCGGGGCATCCGCCGACGCCGACAACCCCGAGGCGCAGCTGTCCTCGCGCGCCGAGGTCGTGGCCAAGCCCGACGGGTCGGTCGTGTCGTTCGGCACCGCCGGCGCGCAGGGGCTGGCCGTCGGCCCCCTGAAGATCCTCGAGTTCAGCACCTCCGAGAAGATCACCGAGACCGGGGACGGCAAGCCCGTCTTCGAGTCGGCCACCGACCTCGGCACGATCCAGGTCGCGGGCTTCCTCATCGGGATCGACCAGAAGGGCTTCAACATCCTGGGGACGCCGGTCCCGCTTCCCGCAGCCGAGGCCCTCAAGGCCGTGAACGGCATCCTCGGCGACTCCGGCACGGAGGTCAGCTACCTGCCTCGCACCGTCACGCGCGACGCCGTCAGCGACCGCACCACCGTCACCTCCGGCGCGCTGCGCATCACGACGCTGCAGGACCTGCCCGTCCAGGGCCCGACCAAGGTCGTCTACACCTACGGCAAGGTCATCGTCTCCTCGGCGAACGTCCCCAGCGGCGACTCCGCCGTGGGCGGCGACAGCCCGGTCGTCGACGTCCCCACCGGCACCACCGTGACGCCCGACCCGATCTCGGTAGACGTCGCCGAGCCGCCGGCGTTCACCGACGGCTCCTCCGACCCGCTGCTCGACGCCGGCCCCGCACCGATCGTGGACGTGGCGCCGCCGCTGACCGACGACGGTGGCACCGTCGCGGCGCCGCAGGGCCCGACCGTCGCGGCGCCGTCTGTGCCGACGACCCTCGGCTTCCTCCCGGCATCCGGCGCTCCCCGCGGTGACGGTGCGCTGATCTACCTGGTCCTCGTCCTCGGCGGCGCGGCCGTCGTCGTCGGCCAGCAGGTGTTCAGCCGCTTCGGCGTCCAGCTGCTCATGCGGGCCTGACCCACCGCACTGACCGGACGCACGTCCCGTACGGCCCGAGCCGCGTCGACCGCACCTGGTCGGCGCGGCTCGGGCCGTACCCGGTCCCTCAGGACACCGGTACCGGACCCTCGCTCGCCTCGCCCGACCGTGCGCCTGCGGCCGCCCGGTCGGCGTCGCTGAGATGGACGACGAGCACGGGGCAGCGCGCGTGGGTCGCGCAGTGCAGGCCCACCGAGCCGAGCAGCACGCCACGCAGGGTCCCCCGCCCGCGGGAACCGACGACGAGCAGCGCCGCGCCGTCGGAGCGCTCGACCAGGACGTCGGACGCCCGGCCCTGCACCACCTCGAGGGAGACCTCCACCGCCTGCGCGCCCTCGGCGGCGCCGACCGCGGCCGCCACCGCCTGCTCGGCCGCCTGCCGGGTCGCCGGTGACAGGTCGAGGTCGACGTAGGGCGCGAACTCGCCGGCCGTCGCGGGCCACTGCCAGCACGCCACGACCTCGAGCCGCGCGCCCGTCCTGACGGCCTGGGCCATCGCCCACGTCAGGGCCTGGCTCGCGTGCACGGAGCCGTCCACCCCCACCACGATGCGGTCCTGCGTCATGTCGCTCTCCTGTGTCGCCCGGGTCTGCCGGACCTCGTCGGTCCACCGGACGCTACGGACGACCCGCCCTCGTCGGCAGGGTCGGACGTCCCGTCCCCTACGGCCCTGCGGCGCCCGCCCCGGACGATCGGCCTGGCAGGATGCCGCGGTGCGAGTCGTGGGCGAGGCGGAGCTGGCCCGGGCCCTGCGACCGCTGAGCGACCGGGTCCCGCGCGTCGTCTGCTCCGGCAACCACGCCACGCCCTGGGCCCTGGTCGCGGCCGTCGACCGCTGCCTGCCGGCGTACCGGCTGTGGGCGCTCAACGGCCAGCCCGGGCTGCCGGACCGCGAGGGCGTCGTGCACGAGACGCCGTTCGTGGGCGCAGGCGTCCGCGACAGCGCGCGGCTGGCCTACCTGCCGGCCCGGCTCAGCCTGGTGCCCCGGCTGTTCGCCCGGACCTGCGTGCCGGACATCGTGCTGCTCCACGTCGCGCCGCCGCGCGACGGCCGGGTGTCGCTGGGCGTGGAGGTGAACGTCCTGCCGGCGGCGGTCGAGCAGGCCCGCCGCACCGGCGGGCTCGTCGTGGCGCAGGTGAACCCCGACATGCCCTGGACCTCCGGCGACGCCGAGCTCGCGCTCGACCAGGTCGACCTGGCCCTCGAGGCCCAGGAGCCGCTCAGCAGCCCCGTCCCCCGCGCGCCGGGAGCGGTCGAGGCGGCCATCGGCGAGCGGGTGGCCGGGCTGGTCGCCGACGGCTCGACGCTGCAGCTCGGCATCGGCGGGGTGCCGGACGCGACGCTCGCCGCGCTCACCAGCAGGCGAGGCCTGCGCGTCTGGAGCGAGATGGCGTCCGACGGGGTGCTCGGGCTGGAGCGGGCGGGCGCCCTCGACGCGGACGTGCCGCTGGTCGCGTCCTTCCTGTTCGGCTCGCCGGAGCTGTACGCGTGGGCGCACGACAACCCGCGGCTGCGGATGCTGCGCACGGAGACGACCAACGACCCGGCGCGCATCGCGGCGCAGCAGCTCATGACGTCGGTCAACTCGGCGCTGCAGGTCGACCTGTTCGCGCAGGCCAACGCCTCGTGGGTGCGCGGCCGGGTCTGGTCGGGGTTCGGGGGTCAGAGCGACTTCGTGGTCGGGGCGCTGCACGCCCCCGGCGGGCAGGCGGTCGTCGCACTGCCGTCGTGGCACGCCCGGGCCGACGTCTCGACCGTAGTCGCCGACCTCGACGGGCCGGTGTCGAGCTTCCAGCACTCCTGGGTCGTCACCGAGCAGGGCGCCGCGCGGATCACCCCGGAGCCGCTCGCGGTGCAGGTGCGGAACCTGATCGACCGGGCAGCCCACCCCGACGCCCGTCCGGCGCTGGAGCAGGCGGCGGCGCAGCGCGGTCTGCTCCGGTGAGCCGGACGTGCACCGGCTCCGCCCAGCGGGTCACCAGCGGACCGGTCACGGCGAGCAGCAGGACGTAGGCCGCCGCCAGCGGTCCCAACTGCGGCTCGACGCCGGCGGTGACGCCGAGACCGGCGACGACGATGGAGAACTCGCCCCGCGCGACGAGCGCCCCACCGGCGCGGGCGCGACCGCGGGGCCCGACCCCGGCGCGGCGGGCGGCGTACCAGCCGGTCGCGACCTTGGTCGTCGCGGTGACCAGCCCGAGCACCAGGGCGGCCCCGGCCACGTCGGCGAGCTGGCCGGGGTCGGTCTGCAGCCCGAAGAAGACGAAGAAGACCGCGGCGAACAGGTCGCGCACCGGCGCCAGCAGCGTGCGGGCGTCGTCGGCCACCTCGCCCGACAGGGCGATGCCGACCAGGAAGGCGCCCACCGCCGCAGAGACCTGCGCCTGCTGAGCCGCTCCCGCCACCAGCAGCGTCACGCCGAGCAGCCGGAGCAGCAGCACCTCGTCGCTGGTCGAGCTGAGCATCCGGCTGACGTGGTGGCCGTACCGCAGCGACGCCACCAGGATCGCGCTGACGACCGCGACCGCGAGACCCACCGTCAGGCCGCCGGCCAGCAGCCCCGCCCCCGCCAGCAGCGCCCCCAGCAGTGGCAGGTAGACCGCCATCGCCAGGTCCTCGATCACCAGGATGCTGAGCACCACGGGGGTCTCGCGGTTGCCCAGCCGGCCGAGGTCGCCGAGGACCTTCGCGATGATGCCGGAGGACGAGACCCAGGTGACGCCGGCCAGCGCGACGGCCGCCGGGAAGGACCACCCGAGCAGCAGCCCGGCCGCCAGTCCGGGGACGGCGTTCAGCACCAGATCGAGCAGCCCGGCCGGGGCGTGCGACCGCAGGTTGGTGACCAGGTCGTGCGCGGAGTACTCGAGGCCGAGCATGAGCAGCAGCAGCAGGACACCGATCTCGGCGCCGACCTCGATGAACTCGTCGGGCGCGTCGAGCGGCACGAGCCCGCCGGAGCCGAAGGCGAGGCCGCCGAGCAGGTAGAACGGGATCGGCGACAGGCCCAGCCGCACCGCCAGCTGTCCGACCAGCGCGAGGCCCATCAGCACCGCCCCGAGCTCGAGCAGCACCCGGGCGGTGCCGGCGCCGGCGCCGACCGCGAGCAGGAGCCCGTCGGCGCCCAGCACGGTCACAGCTCGAGCAGCTCGGTGACCGCCTCGAGGCCCTGCGGCGTGCCGACGACGACGAGCACGTCGCCGCCGAGCAGCCCGACCTCCGGCGCCGGGGACGGACGGACCTGGCCCTCGCGCACGATCGCGACGACGGACGCGCCGGTGCGCGTCCGGGCCTGGGTGTCACCCAGCGTGCGGCCGGCGAACGACGAGGTCGGCGGCAGCCGGAGCCACTCCACCACCAGACCCTCCACCTGCTGCGGCAGGCTGAACAGCTCGCGGGTGATGCGGGTGGCGCCCAGCAGCGCGGCCAGCGCCTCCGCCTCGTCGGCGCTGAGCTCGAGGCTCTGGCTCACGGCGTCGGGGTCGCGCCCGTCGTAGAACAGCACCTCGCGGCGCCCGGACCGGTAGGAGATGAGCCCGACGTGGCGGCCGGCCTCGGTGGTGAAGTCGTGCCGGACGCCGACGCCCGGCAGCGCGGTCTCGCGGACGTCGACGCTCCGGCTGGCCACGTCAGCCCCGGCCGGCGGTCGCGCGGACGCGGCGGGTCGTGATCGACTTCTCCACACCCACGACCCCGGCGCACAGCGCGGCCAGCCCGAGCACCCGCAGCCAGCTGACGGTGTCGAGCCCGGCGGTGTGGAACAACGCCTGCATCGGCGGCAGGTAGGTCAGCGCCAGCTGCGCGAGCACCTGCACCGCGACGCCGCCGAGCACCCAGCGGTTGCTGAGCAGACCCAGCTCGCGGGCCGGTCGCGTCAGCGAGCGGCAGCTGAACAGGTACAGGATCGAGACGGCGACGAACAGGTTCACCGCGGCGGTCCGGGCCTGTGGCAGCGAGGCGCCGGCCGACCGCTCCCAGCCGAACAGCACCCAGGTCGCGCCGACCAGGAGCACCGCGACGAGCAGCATCCGCCGGGCGAGCCGGCCGGTCACCAGCGGTTGCGCCGGGTCCCGCGGAGGGCGCCGCATGATGTCGGCCTCCTTGGGCTCGAAGGCCAGCGTGAGCCCCAGCACGACCGCCGTGGTCATGTTGATCCACAGCACCTGCCCCGGCAGGATCGGCAGCGCGACGCCGGCCAGCACCGCGACCAGCACGACCAGGGCCTGGCCGCCGTTGGTCGGCAGCGTCCAGACGAGGAACTTCGTCAGGTTGTCGAAGACGCCGCGGCCCTCCTCGACGGCGGCCTCGATGGTCGCGACGTCGTCGTCGGTGAGCACGATGTCGGCCGCCTCCTTGGCGACCTCCGTGCCACCCCGCCCCATCGCCACGCCGATGTCGGCCTGCTGCAGGGCGGGGGCGTCGTTGACGCCGTCGCCGGTCATGGCGACGACGTGGCCGCGGTCCTGCAGCGCCCGCACGAGGTCGAGCTTCTGCTCCGGCGACACGCGCGCGAACACCGCGGTCCGGGCGACCGCCTCCGGGCGCTCGGACGCGGGGAGCTGCGCCAGCTGCTCGCCGGTGAGGACGCCGACGGTCGTCGCCTCGCCGTCGACCAGGCCGATCCGGCGCGCGACGGCGACCGCCGTCGCCGCGTGGTCACCGGTGATCATCTTCACGTCGATGCCGGCCGTGCGGAAGGCGCGCACCGCTGCGCTGGCGTCGGCGCGAGGAGGGTCGAGCATCGCCTGCAGACCGACCAGCACGAGCCGTCCGGAGAGCAGTCCCTCGTCGAACGGGGCCTCACCGAGCAGCCCCTCGCCCGACGGGACGCCGTCGGGGACGGCGTCGACGTCGGTGACGACCGCCAGCGCCAGCAGCCGCAGTCCGTCCTCGGCGAGCCGCTCCACCGCGGCGTGCACCGCCTCGACGTCGAGGTCGACGACGCGGCCGTCCGCAGCCCGCGCCCCCGCGCACATCGCCACCACCCGCTCGACCGCTCCCTTGACGTAGGCCGTCCGCACGCCGTCCGCGTCCTCGTGCAGGGTGGCCATCCACTGCCGGTCGCAGGAGAACGGCATCGTGTCGACGCGGGGCGCGACGTCGTCCGGACCCAGCCCCGCCTTGGCGGCGCTGACCAGCAGCGCCCCCTCGGTCGGGTCGCCCAGGACCGTCCAGACCCCGCCCTCGCCGACCAGCTGCGCATCGTTGCAGGACAGCCCGGCGCGCAGGCACGCCTCGAGCGCCCGGTCGGCGGACAAGTCCACCGGTGACGTGTCCGGCCGGAGGACAGCACCGTCCGGGTCGTAGCCCGATCCGGTGACGTCGTAGGAGCCGGCGGGGGTCCACAGGGCGCGGACGGTCATCTGGTTCTCGGTGAGGGTGCCGGTCTTGTCGGTGCACAGCACCGTGGTGCTGCCGAGGGTCTCGACGGCAGGCATGCGGCGGACGACAGCACGCCGGCGCGCCATGCGGTTCACGCCGACGGCGAGCGTGACGGTCATGGCGGCCGGCAGCCCTTCCGGGATGGCCGCGACGGCCAGCGCGACCGCAGCCACGAACACGTCCGAGCCGTCGGCCCCCCGCAGCATGCCGACGCCGAACGTGAGGGCGGCCAGGCCGAGGATGACGACGGTGAGCTGCCCGCTGAGGACACCGAGCTTGCGGGTGAGCGGGGTGGCCAGGTGCTCCGCCGTGCCGATCAGGCGGTGGACGGCACCGAGCTCGGTGTCGGCGCCCGTGGCGACGACCACGGCCGTCCCGCTGCCGCCGGTCAGCAGGGTCCCCGACCACAGCATGTTGCGGCGGTCGGCGACGACGGTGCGGTGGTCCAGCACCACGTCGTCCTTCGCGACCGGCAGGGACTCCCCGGTCAGCGCCGACTCGTCGGCCTCCAGCTCGCGCTCCCGCAGCACCCGCAGGTCGGCCGGGACCTTGTCGCCCGCGTCGAGCAGCACCACGTCCCCGGGCACGAGGTGCTCCGAGGGCACCACGCCGACCTGGCCGTCGCGCAGGACCCGGGCATCGGTGCGCACCATCGCGCGCAGGGCGGACAGCGACGCCTCGGCCTTCGCCTCCTGCACGAAGCCGACCACGGCGTTGAGCACCACCACGCCGAAGATCACCGCCGAGTCGACGTGCTCGCCGAGAGCCGCCGTGACGGCGCCCGCCACGAGCAGGACGTAGATGAGCGGGGAGTGCACCTGACGCCCCAGCCGCAGGAGCGGGCCTGCGGTGGCGCCGACCGGCAGCTCGTTCGCGCCGAAGCGGTGCAGCCGGTCGGTGGCCTCGGCCGCGGACAGCCCCCGCGCGTCGTCCGAGCCGTGCAGCAGCAGCGCCTCGAACCGCGACAGGGCGTGCGGCGGCTGGGTGTCCGGCGGCTGCGCGTCGCGGGCGAGGACGTCCGGGCTCATGCCGACACCACCGCTCCTCCGACCGCTCGCCCGTCCTGTCTGCGCCACTGTGCGGTGCGCCTGCCGGCGCCGGAAGGGCCCAAGGTCACCGACCTGCCCTCCCCCCGGAAGGCCCGGTCCCACCGGGACCTTCGCCTCTGCGTCGCGGCTCCCGATGTTGATCAGATCTGCGTCGAGCCGCACCACTCCGTGGACGGCCACGAGGACAGGAGACGGCCATGGCGATCACGGACCACCGACCCACCGCCCACGACCACGCGACGACCGGCCCCACCGGGGGCACGCGCACCACGGACCGCCGGATCGGCCTGATCGGCACCCTCGTGATGATCGCCGGCCTGGTGCTGACGCTGTCCGGTGCCGCGACCTGGGCCATGGTGCAGACGAGCCTGTCCGACGAGGGGATCACCGTCGCCGAGGACGCCGCGCGCTTCGGCGGCGACGCGGTGGACGGCCCGCTCACCGCCTACTACGAGGCCGACATCATCGAGAAGCACGCGCTCGAGGCGAGCGGTGGCAAGACCTACGCCGAGCTCAACCTCGAGGACCCGGTGCGCACGACCGTCATGAACGGCAGCTTCCTGCGGGCCAGCCTGTTCACGAGCGTCGTCAGCTTCGGCATCGCCGCCATGGCCATGGGCCTGGGGCTCGTCTTCGTGCTCATCGGGTTCGCGCTGCGCAGCATCGCCCGCGAGCCGCGAGCCGTGTAGTCGTGACTCCCGACGTCGGCCCTGCTCCCGAGCAGGGCCGTCGTCGTGTCCGGCCCGACCGGCGGTCGGCGAGGCCAGGAGCCTCCCGTACGACCACCCTCCTGTGCTCTGCGCCAGAGGACAGTGCTCCGTCATGGGCGGTCCCCCCGAACGCCGGTCCACGCCGCGCCGGGGGACCGCCGCGTGGTTCCTGTGCTGGGCGGCGGGCTACGCCGTCGCCCTGACGGTGGGGCGCTGGACCCGGAATGACTCCACCCTGGTGTCGCTGGTCTGGCCGGCGGCGGGCGCCGCCACCGTCTGCTGCTCGCGGCGGACCGGCGCCGCTGGCGACCGACGCTGGTCCTGCTCCACCTCGTCACCGTCGTGGCGACGTCACCGTCGTGGCGAACGTCGCCACCGGGGTCGAGGCCGCCGCCGCCCTCAGCTGGGCAGTCGTCAACGTCCGGCACGCCGTCGTCGCGGTGGGTCCTGCGCCGGGGCCGGCCGACCGCGTTGCGCCCGCTGGCGTCGGTCGCCGACCTCCCGCCTGCTGCTCCCGGAGCGGAGTGACGCTTCGACGTGCCACGGCTGGAGGGGAGCGAGGTCATCGTCGTCCGCAGCGCGGTGAGCACACCGGTGGTCGCGTCCGTGGTCCTCGCCCTGTCCGGCGCGCGGGCCAAGGCGCTGTACTCCGAGGGCACCCGCGAGATCAACACGCTGATCGTCGGAGGCGCGATCACCCGCCACGGGGCCTTCGTCCGATCCGGACGGGGGCGCACGGCCCGACGGCCCCACGTCCGTCGACGACCGCACCGTGCAGCGGCTGCCACCGCCGTCGCCGAACGGCTGCCGGAGAGGATCGGCGGCGCACCTCCGGGCACCGGACGCCCACGGCGGCACCGCCGGGTGTTGACTGGCTCGTGGCCGTCCCGGACCAGCCCGACCTCGCCGTGGTGGCGCTCGTCTGCAGCCTGGGCGGTGCGGCGGCGCTGATCGAGGTGCTCGGCGCCCTGCCCGAGGACTTCCCCGCCGCCGTCGTCGCGCTGCAGCACCTCGACCCGCGCACGGCGAGCACTCTCACGCAGCGGCTCGACGCCGCGTCGCCGCTGCGCGTGCGCTGGGCCGCTGACGGTGCGCGCCTGGCTCGCGGGACCGTCGACGTGGCCCCTCCCGGCCACCACGTGCTGCTGGCCCGGCACGACACGCTGCTGCTGGTGGACAGCACGGACCAGGGCCGCCCGCGGCCCTCGGCCGACCTGCTGCTCGCGAGCATGGCCGCCGTGCTCGGCCCGCGCCTGCTCGCCGTCGTGCTGACGGGCACCGGCGAGGACGGCGCCGTCGGGGCGCAGGTCGTCGCCCGGTACGGCGGACGGACCCTCGTGCAGGACCGGGCGACGGCGCAGGCCTACGGGATGCCCGGGGCGGCCGTCCTCGCGAACACCCCCGACCCGCCCGTCGCCCTGACGCTGATGGCCGCGGCCATCATCGCGGCGCTGCGGACGGGGCACGCGACCGTCCTCGGGAGCGGGCTCGAGAGGATCTGATGCGGCTCGTGAGTCATGTCACGGGGCCGCGGTTACCGCGCGGTAGGGCTGGTCCGGAGCGCCTCGCCCGCAGAGCATGGGGGCCGACCGGCGGTCGCCGGAGCCGTCGTGACGGCCCCCCCTTCCGCGCCCCCTCACCTGCGGAGGACCCGTGACACCACCCGTCTCGACCCCGACCCGGCCCCCGGCCACGACCCGCCCGTCGGCCCGCGACGTCCCCGCGCCCCGCAGCAGCGCTCGCCCCGCGCCGGCGGCCCCACAGGCAACGCCGGCCGTCGGGACCGCGGACACCCGGTCCGTGCGCGTCCCGCGCCGGGTGCGGACCCGGGCCGGACAGGCAGCCGCCGTGATCCGGGAGACCGCGACGACGTCGCGCGACCTCGTGAGGGTCGTGGCCGGCACCGACGAGCTGCGACCCGCCCCCGGGGACAAGCGCTTCGACGACGCCGCCTGGCGGGTCAACCCGCTCTACCGCCGGCTGGGACAGGGGTACACGGCCGTCGACGCCGGGCTGGCGCGGCTGGTCGACGACTGGGCGGCGACCGGCGCCGACTGGCGCGAGGTCGAGCAGGTCCGCTTCCTCACCAGCGCGGCGAGCAGCGTGCTCGCGCCGACCAACACGCTGCTCGGCAACCCGGCCGCCCTGCGGCGCGCGGTGTCGACGCGCGGTCGCAGCCTGCTCAAGGGCGCCGGGCACCTGACCCACGACCTGCTCCACAACGGCGGCATGCCGACGCAGACCGACCGCAGCGCGTTCCGGGTCGGCGAGGACCTCGCGCTGTCCCCCGGCGCCGTCGTGGCGCGCGACGAGGTCGCCGAGCTGCTGCAGTACGCGCCGACGACCCCGACCGTCGGCAGCCGTCCGCTGCTCGTCGTCCCGCCGCCGATCTGCCGCTACTACTTCCTCGACCTGCGGCCGGGCCGCAGCTTCGTGGAGTACGCGGCGAGCCGCGGCATCCAGGTGTTCATGATCAGCTGGCGGAACCCCGGCCGGGACCACCGTCACTGGAGCCTGGACACGTACTCGCGGCGCGTCCTGGACGCGATCGACAGCGTCCGCGAGATCACCGGCTCGGACGACGTGAACACGCTCGGCTTCTGCGCCGGCGGGCAGCTGCAGAGCACCGTGCTCAACCACCTCGCCGCCACCGGCGACGCGCGGGTCGCGAACGCCGGCTTCGCCGTCACGATGCTCGACTTCGACTCACCGGCCCCCATCGGCGCCTTCAGCTCGCCGGCCCTGCTGGAGGTCGCCCGGCTCGTCTCGCGGGCACGGGGCGTGCTCGACAGCGGCTCGCTCGGCGCGGTGTTCAGCTGGATGCGCCCGCTCGACCTCGTGACGAACTACTGGGTGTCGAACTACCTCATGGGCGAGCCGGCACCGTCGTTCGACATCCTCGCCTGGAACGCCGACGGGACGAACCTGCCGGCCGGCCTGCACAGCGACTTCCTGTCGCTGATGCGCAGGAACGCGCTCGTGCAGCCGGGAGCGCTGACCGTGCTCGGGACTGCGATCGACCTCAGCCGCGTGACCGTGCCGACCTTCGTGACCGGCGGCGTCACCGACCACCTCACCCCCTGGCAGGCCTGCTACCGCACGACGCAGCTGGTGTCCGGCCCGAGCACCTTCGTGCTGTCGAACGCCGGGCACATCGCCAGCCTGGTCAACCCGCCCGGCGGCAGCAAGGCCAGCTACTGGACCGGCGGCGCCCCCGGTCCGGATCCGGACCAGTGGCGGGCCACGGCGACCGAGCAGCCCGGCAGCTGGTGGCAGGCCTGGGCGGACTGGAACCTGGAGCGCTCCGGAGGTCCCGTGCCGGCGCCGGTGCGGCAGGGGTCCGAGCAGCACCCGGTGCTGGCGGCGGCGCCGGGCGACTACGTGCTGGCGCCCGCCGCCTGAGCCCCCGACCGTCAGGCAGTGGGGTCCCACCGCCGGACGGGCAGCCCCGGGACGTCGACCCGCACGCGCAGCACGGCGCCGGCCCACGGCTCCACGTCCCGGGGTGCGTCACGGACGCTCTGCCGGGCGGTCGTGACGTACAGGTCGCGCAGGTCGTGGCCTCCGAGGCAGCAGCTCGTCGTGCGGAGCACGGGCACCCGCACCTCGTCCAGCAGTCGCCCGTCCGGGTCGAACCGGCGGACCGCGCCGCCACGCCAGAAGGCGACCCACAGGCACCCCTGCGCATCGATGGCCATCCCGTCCGGCGCTCCGGCGAACCGGGTGAGATCGAACGCCGGAGCGCGGGACGTGACGGTGCCCGTCTGCACGTCGTACCCCAGGCGCTCCACCCGTCCGAGCAGGGTGTCGATCCAGTAGAGGACAGCGCCGTCGTCGCTCCAGCACAGCCCGTTGCTGACGCCGGCGCCCGCGAGCAGCGGCACCACGTCGGAGGGCGGCGCGTAGCGGTAGAGCCCCGCACGACCGGGGCGGGCGTCCCGACGCATCGTGCCTGCCACGAAGCGGCCGGCGGGGTCGCACGCGCCGTCGTTCAGCAGCAGGTCGGTGTCGTGCTCGTGCAGCGGCGCCAGCAGGTCGACCTCACGGCTCGAGAGGTCGAGGCGGTGGAAGCCGCCCTGCGCGGCGAGCAGGACCTGACGGGGGTCGTCGGTCAGCACGACGCTGCCGACGTGACGTCCGACGTCGTACCGCCGTTCGGCGCCGGACGTCACCTCGACGGCGAGGACGGCCCCCGCCACGGCGTCGACGCGCCACAGCGTGCCCGTCCGGTCGTCCCAGACCGGGCACTCACCCAGGCGGTCCCGGGACGGGACGGCGACCTCGAGCGCGGACAAGGGCTGCCTCCGCACGTACCCGCTCGTGCGTCCAGCGGTCGGCTGCGGCGCAGCTCCGGCCGCGGAGCCAGGGCGAGCCTGGCACGGTCGTCGTGCGCCCGGCAACCCGGTCCCGCCTGCTGCGACCGGCCGGACGGTCCCGTCGCCCGGTCCGCACCGGGGCCAGGCATCGCGGCAGGTCAGTCCGGCAGCCACACCGGCCCGTCCCCAGCGCCGTCGACGACCGGCTCGACGTGCGACGGCTGCGTCACGAGCGGACCGGTCCGGGGCGGGTCGACGGGCAGCGCCTGACCGTCCTCGAGGACGACCCGCTGGCGCACCTGCTGCTGCGCGAGCAGACCCGGCCGGTACTCGACGCGTGCTCGCGGCACCAGGGACAGGCCGGCGGCCAGGTCGTGGAAGAAGCCCGGATGCTCTGCAGGTAGCGGCTTCCCAGCCGCCCGCCCAGGTCGAGCGCGTCGAGCGCGGCGCGGTCGGGCCGCTGGCCAGGACCCGCAGCGCCACGGTCGCCTCCCACTGTGAGCGCGGCTCGTCCGCCGCGACGCCGACCTGGGTCCAGTGCAGCTCGACGCCGGGGGGCAGGTCACGCCGGACCTGCGCCTGCACGAGCGCGGACTTCGCCGCCAGCTCCGGCGCGGTCAGGGAAGACGGTGCCGACGACCCGGTGCCGGGCCAGGCCGCCACCTTCGTGGTCGGTGGCGCGGGCAGGCCCGCGGCGGCCCAGACCCGCACCCGGTCCGGGCCCTCCTGCGCGAGCCGGACGTCCGACAGCTCCACCGTCACGTCGGGGTTGAGGTGGACCGGGCTCTGCACCTCGTACAGCAGCTGCGCCGTCCGTGTCGACCGTGACGGCACCTCCCGAGCCGGCGTGCTTGGTGACGACGACGCTCCCGTCGTCCGCCAGCTCGCCCGACCGGAAGCCCGGGAGGGTCAGGTCACCGAGCGCGGTGAAGCCAGAGAAGTTCCCGCCGGTCACGTGCGGTCCGCACTCCAGCAGGTGCCCGGCGACGACCGCCCCCGCCAGTCGCTCGAGGTCGTCGCGCTCCCAGGCGTGCCACCACGCCGCCGGACCCACGACCATGCTCGCGTCGGTGACCCGGCCGCAGACCACGACGTCGGCGCCGGCCTCCAGCGCGGCGTCGATGCCCCAGCCACCGAGGTAGGCGTTCGCCGCCAGGGGCGGCTGCTCGAGCGGCGTCCCGTCCTCGAGGTGGCACAGCTCCCGCCAGCGGTCGAGCACGTCGTCGCCCTCGACGTGCGCGACGCTCAGCGGGACGCCGTCCTCGCGCGCCGCCTGTCGCAGCGCGGCGGCCAGGCCGGCCGGGCTGAAGCCGCCCGCGTCGGTGACCAGCCGGGTGCCGCGCTCGACCAGGGCGCGCAGCTGCGGGCGCAGCAGCTCGACCGCGCAGGGCACCCAGGCGCTCCCGGGGTCACGGCGGCGGGCGCTGGTCAGCGCCGCGAGCGTCACCTCGGCCAGGTGGTCGCCGAAGATGACGTCGAGCGGGTCCCCCGCCAGCACCTCGGCGAGCGCGGTCGGCCGGTCGCCCAGGTAGCCGGAATAGTTGCCGATGCGGAGCGGGCGACGGGTCATCCGCGGACGCAGGCACTCCCCGGGTCGCGGGCGCAAGACCGCCCTGACTTGTTCTGCTCCATTCTTCGAGCCAGGATGGTGCACCCGCCCCTCGAGGTCGAGCGCCTCCTGCGAGGCGCCGGACTCCGCGTGACCGCCCCCCGCCGGGCGGTCCTGTCGGCGGTGCACGAGCACCCGCACTCCGACACCGAGACGCTGCTCGGGCTGTCCCGCGCACGGCCGGGCTCGGTCTCGTCAGCGGGTGGGGGGTGAAGGAGCCGGCGTCGCCGACCAGAGCGCGGCTGCGCACGCCGTCCGGTCCGACGGGGACGTCGCCGGCGACGGTTACCCGCTGGAGCTGGCGGCCTACGCGTCCGTAGTCGTTGACGGCGTAGTGCTGCGTCGACCGGTTGTCCCAGACGGCGACGTCACCGGGCTGCCAGCTCCAGCGCACCGTGTGCTCCGGGGACTGGAACAGCTCCAGCAGCGCGGAGGACTCCCGCGGGCGGAGTCCGGCGAGCGAACGAGCGAAACCGCCAAGCAGGAAAGCCCGCTCACCGGTCTCGGGGTGCACCCGGACGACGGGCGCTCGGTCTCGAAGACCTGCGCCTCGAACCGCTCGCGCTGCTGCTGCTCGCGCTCCCCCTGCTCGGCGACCGGCCGGACGTCGTCGTACTGGTTGGTGTGCTCGTGCGTCGCGTGCCGGGGATCCGGCCTGCGCCCACCCCACCAGACCGTCAGGGCGAGGTCAACATCTCCTAGCGACCGACTAGGGGATTCGGGTGCGACACCCGCCACAGCGGCAGGAGGCACTGGTCGCAGGGTCAGCCGCGCGGCCGCCGCACCGCGACCGCGGTCACCGCAGGACGCGCAGGGCGCCCGGCAGGACCGCGACGACGGCCGGTGCCTGACCGCGCGCAGGTAGGACCCCGAGGTGCTCGCCGTCGCCACCGACGAGCACGGGAGTGCCCGCTTCGGCGGCGATCTCGACCCGGCGACCCTGCAGGACGGTGACCTGGTCGAGCTCGACGTGCCGTCCGTCGTACACCTTCGGCAGCGACCGGATCAGCCCGCGCCGGGACGCAGCGCCGACCACCACGACCTCGAGCAGGCCGTCGTCGACCACCGCGGACGGGGCGATCCGCATGCCCTTGCCGTAGTAGGCCGAGTTGGCCACGACGACCGTGGCGGCGCAGAAGTCCTGCGCCACGCCGTCGACGCTCACCGTGTACCGGCCGGGGCGGTAGGTGGCCAGCGACCGGACCGCGGCGTAGGGGTACTGCAGCGCCTTCGGCAGCCAGTGCGCGCGGTCGACGACGAGGTCGGCGGCGGCGTCGACGCCCGCGTACACCGACCCGGCGACGGTCCGCCGGCCGTCGTAGGAGATGAGGTCGACCGCGCTGACCCGACCGGCCAGCAGGGTCTCGGCCTGCTGCGCGGGGTCGACGGGGATGCCGAGCATCCGGGCGAAGTCGTTGCCGCGCCCGGCCGGGACGAGGCCGAGGGTGCCGCCGAGGCGGGCCACCTCGCCAACCAGCGACGACAGCATGCCGTCGCCGCCGACCGCGACCACGACATCGCCGCGCGACACCGCGGCGCCGACCAGCTCGGTGGTGGCCTGAGGTCCGGGTGAGTACGTGACGTCGACGGCGGCTCCGGCGTCCCGCAGCCGACGGGCGATCGGGACGACGGCGTCCGGAGCGGCGCCGCCGCCGGAGGCCTGGTTGACCAGGAACGTGAAGGAGGCGGTCACGGGACGAGGACGCCGGGGTTGAGCACACCGGTCGGGTCGAGCTCGGCCTTGAGCGCGCGGAGCACCCGCACGCCGACCGGTCCGATCTCCTGGGCCAACCACGGCTTGTGGTCGGTGCCGACGGCGTGGTGGTGGGTGATCGTGGCGCCGGCGGCGATCATCGCGTCGCCGGCGGCCTGCTTGGCGTCCAGCCAGCGGGCGAGCGGGTCGTCGCCGCCCTGCGCGGCGACGGTGAAGTAGAGCGAGCACCCGGTCTCGTAGACGTGCGAGATGTGGCAGAGCACGATCGTGCCCTCGCCGAGCGACGCCTCGAGCGCGGACCTCACGTCGCGGTAGAGGCGCTCGCGGTTCGACCAGAACGTCGCCGTCTCGCACGTCTCCACCAGCACGCCCTCGTCGAGCATGGCGTCGCGGACGTACGGCCCGGCGAACCGGCCGTGCACCCACGTCTGGCCCGGGCCCTCACCCAGCGGTGTGCCGCCCCGGCCGGCGAGCACGGCGCTCACGGCGGCGCGTCGCACCTCGACCGTCTCCGCGTCGCCCTCGTAACCGGTGATCATGAGGCACCCCTCATCACCGCCCCCACCGATCGCGGCCGGGTCGGCGAGGTTGATGGCCGTCTCGGCCTCGTCGGACAGCCGCAGCACCGTCGGCAGCAGGCCGGTCTGGGCCAGCGTGCGCATCGCGTCGGCGCCGGCCGCGAACGACGGCCACCGCCAGCCGTCGTAGACCTTCACGGCCGGCAGCGGGCGCACCCGCACCGTCACCGAGGTGATCACGCCCAGCGTGCCCTCCGAGCCGAGCAGCAGCTGGCGCAGGTCGGGGCCGGCGGCGGTGGCCGGTGCGGAGCCCAGCGTGATCGTGCCGGTCGGCGTCACCGCGGTGAGCCCGACCACGAGCGCGTCGAACCGGCCGTAGCCGGCGCTGGACTGCCCGCTGGAGCGCGTCGCGGCGAAGCCGCCGATCGTGGCGTGCTCGAACGACTGCGGGTAGTGGCCGATCGTCAGCCCCTCGGCGGCGAGCAGCGCCTCGGCCTCCGGGCCGCGCAGGCCCGGCTCCAGGACGGCCGTCATCGACGTGGTGTCGACCGCGAGCAGCCGGTCCATGCGGCACAGGTCGAGGCTGACCACGGCGACGGTGCCGGCTCGGGACGCGACGAGCCCGCCGGTGACGCAGGTGCCGCCACCGAAGGGCACGACGGCCAGGCGGTGCTCGACGGCGAACGCGAGCACCCGCTCGACCTGCTCGGTCGAGCCGGGCCGCACGACGACGTCGGGCGCGTCGCTGAGGTCACCGGCGCGGGCCAGCAGCAGGTCCGGCGTGGACTTGCCGCGCGTGCGCAGCGTCCGGGTCAGGTCGTCGACCAGCACGTGCTCCTCACCGACCAGCGCGCCCAGCCCGGGGAGCAGTCGCGGGTCGAGCCGGCCCGCGGGCGGGCTGCCCACGGGGAGCTGCTCGAGCCGCGGTCCGGACCCGAAGGCCAGCTCGACGAGGCCGCGGGCCTCCGGGGAGAGGGGGGCTGCCTGGGCCGGGTCTCCCCAGCGCTGGGGGTCCATGTCGATGCTCATGCGTTACAGTGTGACATATGACGGCTCAATGTCACACCGGGCCCCGCCTCACCGCCGGACTCACGGACGCCCCCGCGCACGTCGACGTCGTGGTCGTCGGGCTCGGCATCACCGGCGCGGGAGTCGCCCTCGACGCCGTCACCCGCGGCCTGTCGGTGCTCGCCGTCGACGCCCACGACATCGCCTTCGGCACCTCGCGCTGGTCCTCCAAGCTCGTGCACGGGGGACTGCGCTACCTCGCGCACGGCCAGGTCGGCGTGGCGATGGAGAGCGCCGTCGAGCGCGGCGTCCTCATGGAGGTCACCGCCCCGCACCTGACCCGGGCGATGCCGATGCTGCTGCCGCTGCTGTCCAGCGTGTCGCGGCTGCAGGAGAGGACGGCGCGGGCCGGGTTCCTCGCCGGCGACGCGCTGCGCCGCGGTGCCCGGACGAGCGCCACCACGCTGCCGCGGCCGCGCCGCATCTCGGCCACCGAGGCGCTCGCGATGGCGCCCGGGCTGCGCGGGTCCGGACTGCGCGGCGCGCTGCTGTCCTGGGACGGCCAGCTCGAGGACGACGCCCGGCTGACCACGACGGTGGCCCGCACGGCGGCGCACCTCGGCGCGCACGTGCGCACCCGCGCCCGGGTGCTCAGCGCCACCGGCACCGGCGTCGAGCTCCGCGACGAGCTGACCGGGGTCGTGTCCACGGTGGCCTCCCGGGCGGTCGTCAACGCCACCGGCGTCTGGGCTGGCGAGCTGGTCGACGAGGTCGTGCTGCGTCCCAGCCGCGGCAGTCACCTGGTGCTCCGCGGCGACACGCTGCCCGGACTGCGGGTCACCGTCACCGTGCCCGTACCGGGGTCGACCAGCCGCTACGTCATGGTGCTCCCGCAGCCCGACGGGACCGTCTACGTCGGCCTCACCGACGAGCCGGTCAGCGGCGACGTCCCGGACGTGCCCGTCCCCAGCGAGGCCGAGATCGGCTTCCTGCTCGACGTCGTCGGCACGGCGTTCGGCCGCCCCCTGCGCCGCGACGACGTCGTCGGCGCCTTCGCCGGCCTGCGACCACTCCTGGAGACGGCCGGGACCGCCTCCACCGCCGACCTGTCCCGCAAGCACGCCGTACTCACCAGCCGCACGGGCGTGGTCACGGTCGTCGGCGGCAAGCTCACCACCTACCGCAGGATGGCCCAGGACGCCGTCGACGCCGTGGGTCTGACGTCGGCGCCGTGCGTCACGGCCACCACCCCGCTGCTCGGCGCCGCCCCCCGCGCGGACCTGGCCCGCCTCGAGCAGCCTGCCCGCCTGGTCCGCCGCTACGGCACCGACGCTGCCCTGGTGCTCGACACCGCCCGGACCGTCACCGGACTGCCCGACCAGGAGCTGCTGGCGCCGATCGCCGACGGCGTCCCGGCGACCCTGGCCGAGCTGGTCTTCGGCACCACCCACGAGGGCGCGCACGACGCCGACGACCTGCTCGACCGGCGGACGCGCACCGGCCTGGTGCCCACCGACCGCGACGCCGCGTTGCCGGCGGCGTGGCGGGCGCTCGCGCTCGTGGCCGCGTGGAGGCGCGACGGCGCGCTGACCTGACCGCGCCCCGGTCAGGACCACCAGCCTGCGGGCGCACCCGGCAGTCCCGCGCCCCTGCTTCCTTGACAGGAACTCCGGTAAGTCTTGCCTCCGGGGGAGCGTCCGGGCCAGGATGACCCATGCCCTACAGCGGAGACGTCGACGCGTACGGCCCCGCGGACTTCCGGCTGCTGCCGGACCTGCTGGTGGCGAAGCTGGGGCTGGGCCCCTCCGGGGTCAACGGGTACGTGCTGCGCTGCCTGCGCACCGAGCAGCAGCTGCTGGTCGACGCGGCGGACGACCCGCTGTTCGTCGCCGCCATCACGAGCTCGCGGGGTCTCGAGACCATCGTGTCGACGCACGGCCACGCCGCACACGTCCACGCCCTCGCCGAGCTGGCCGAGACGACGCACGCCGTCACCGTCGCACACGCGTCGGACGCCGACGCACTGCCGGTGCCGCCCGTCCGGGTCGTGGGCGACGGCGACGTCGTCACGGTCGGCGAGGTGCCGCTCACGGTGATCCACCTGCCCGGGCACTCCCCCGGGTCCATCGCACTGCTCCACCAGCCCAGCGACGGCTCGGCGCCGCACCTGTTCAGCGGCGACGCGCTGCTCCAGGGCGGCACCGGCACGACCACCACGGTGGAGGACGACGCACGGCTGCGGGACGCCCTGCGCCGGCGGGTGTTCGACGTGCTTCCCGACGACACGTGGATCTACCCCGGCCACGGTCCGGACACGACGGTCGGCAGCGAGCGGGCCCGGCTGCTCGCGACCGCGTCCCGCTGATCCCCAGGTCCCGCTGATCCCCAGGAGGACGACGACGTGCAGGTGCTCATCACGGGGTCCATCGCGGTCGACCCGGCGCGGCGACAGTCGCTGCTGGACGCCGTCCGCCCGCTGGTCGAGCGGACCCGGCGCGACGAGCCGGGCTGCCTCCACTACGCCCTCACCGCCGACACCGTCGGCGCCGGTCGTGTCGTCGTCCTCGAGCGGTGGGAGGACGAGGCCACGCTGGCCGCGCACTTCGCCCACGAGAACATGGCCGCGACCCGTGACGCGCTGCACGAGCACGGGTCCGGCAGGTCGACGGTCTCGAAGTACCGCGTCGACGCCGTGCGGCCGGTGAAGGACGCGGCGGGCCACTACCGCGCGGACGTCGGGGACCACTCCGGCGCTGCCTGACCGGGCGGCCGGGGAGACGTCAGCGGGCGGCGTCCAGCAGCGGGGCCAGCCGCTTGGGCAGGCCCGCCCACGCCTGGGGCGAGTCGATCGTCGAGTCGAAGTTCGCGTCCACGAGCACGCTGGCGATCCCGGCGTCCTGGGCGCGGCCGACGCTGTCGGCCAGCTCGTCGACCGTGGCGGTCCGCAGGTTGGCGACCACCACCGGTGGCTCGACGAACAGGCGCCAGTAGACGTCCAGCGGCGCCCGGTCCGGCGGCCGCTGCTGCTGCAGCTGCTCGGCGATCTCGAGGATCTGCTCGAGGGTGCCCGACGCCGGGTTCCAGATGTCGAAGCGCTCCGCCGTGCGCCGGAGCCCGGCGGCCGACCGCATCCCGGACAGCAGCCTCGGCCGCGGCGACTGCAGCGGCTTCGGGCGCACGTCCGAGGTGGGGATCGTGAAGAACTCGCCCGAGAACTCGACCGGGTCCGGGCCCCAACAGGCCTCGAGCGCGTCCAGCATCTCGTCGAGCCGGCGACCACGGGTGCGCGGGTCGACGTCGACCTGCTGGTGCTCGTCGTCGGACCAGCCGACGCTGAAGCCGACGGTGAGCCGGCCCTCTGACAGCACGTCGATGGTGGCCAGCCGCTGCGCGAGCTGCACCGGCCGGTGGTAGCCGGCGACCAGGACGCTGGTCCCCACCTCGACCCGGCTGCTCCAGGCCGCGGCGGCGGTCAGCGTCTCGAGCGCTGACAGCGTGGTGCGGTAGGCCTGCGGGATCGCCAGGCCCGGCCGCGCCGAGTAGCCCGAGACCGGCTCGTGGGGGAAGAACATGTGCTCCTGCACCCACAGGCTCGCGAAGCCGAGATCCTCAGCGGTCTCGACGAACTCCCGGAGGGCGCCGCGCGTGACGTGCCCGCCCAGTTGGGGCAGGCAGAGACCGACCGTCGTCATGCGTCCTCCTCCTTCAGGGAGCCGTGGGGACGCTGACCGTGCTCGGCACGTCCCCCGGCAGCTGCAGCGACACGAGCTCGACGTACTCCGCCAGACCGTGCTCGCCCAGCTCCCGGCCGACGCCGGAGCGCTTGAAGCCGCCGAACGGCGCCAGCACGTTGAAGCGACCGCCGTTGACCGACACCTGGCCGGTGCGCAGCCGGCGGGCCACCGCGACCGCCTGCTCGACGTCACCGGCCCAGACGGCACCGGACAGGCCGTAGTCGGAGTCGTTCGCGACCTGGACGGCCTCGTCGACGTCGTCGACCGGCACGACGACGAGCACCGGCCCGAAGATCTCCTCGCGGGCGAGGCGGGCGGTGTTGGCGACGCGGCTGACGACGGTGGGGCGCACGAACCAGCCGCGGTCCTGCCCCGGCGCCTGCCCCGGCCCGCCGACGAGCACGGTCCCCTGGTCGGCGGCGTCGTCGAGGAAGCCCTGGATCGAGCGGTACTGCCCCGCCGACGCCACGGGCCCCAGCGTCGTCGCCGGGTCGAGCGGATCGCCGACGACGAGTGCGCCCACGTGGGCGGCGAGCCGCCCCTCCACCTCGGCCAGCCGGTCGCGCGTCACGATCAGGCGCGTGGTGGCCGAGCACGTCTGACCGTTGTTGACGTAGGCCGTGCGCACCGCCGCCTCGACCGCCGCGTCGAGATCGGCGTCCGGACAGATGACGAAGGCCGACTTGCCACCGAGCTCGAGCGTGACCCGCTTGATGCTGCGGGCGGCCAGCTCGGCCACCCGCGCGCCCGCAGAGGTCGACCCCGTGAGGCTGACCAGGTCGACACCCGGGTGCGCCACCAGCACCTCGCCGGCCTCGGCGCCTCGGCCGGTCACGACGCTGAAGACCCCCGGCGGCACCCCGAGCTCGTGCACCACGTCCGCCACGACGTACGCCGCGAGCGGTGCGACGCTGCTCGGCTTGACGACGGTCGTGCACCCGGCGGCCATGGCCGGGGCCACCTTGGCCGCCAGCTGGTAGAGCGGGTAGTTCCAGGGCGTGATCGCGCCGACCACACCGGCGGCGACCCGCAGCACGAGGCTGTTGCCGATGCGCTGCTCGAGCGGCGCCTCCTCGAGGACGCCCGCCATCGAGCGGAACACCCCGACGCCGAGGCCGACCTGCACCCGTCGCGACGAGGCGATCGGCGTGCCCACCTCGCGGGCCATCACCTCGGCCAGCTCGTCCTCGCGCGCCTCGAGGGCGTCGGCGACCTGGCGCAGGACGTCCGCGCGCTCCTTGACGCTGGTCGACGACCACGCGGGGAAGGCGTCCACCGCGGCGCCGACCGCGGCGTCCACGTCCGCGGGGCCACCCGACGGGACCGTGGCGAGCACCTCACCGGTCGACGCCTCGTGCACGTCGATCCGACCGTCAGCGAGCGGCGCGCACCACTGCCCGCCGATGTAGAGCGCGTCGCGTGAGCTCATCACGGCCTTCCGACTGCCTGTCAGGGGGGACGACTCCGAAGGGTCCATGACGGGGGTGCCGCAGTCAACGTGTAACTCGACTCGAAGTCCAGTAACAGGCTAGGTTCCAGGACGGCCGGACCGGAGGAGCAGCGGTGAGCGACGTCGACGACAGGCGCAAGCAGCTGGTGCTGAGGCTCTTCGAGGCCTGGTCGAGCGGCGACGCCGACGCGCCCGAGCCGTTCCTGCACCCCGATGTGGTGCTCGACGACTCCGTCGGCGGCGCTCACCGCGGGTGGCCGGCCGTCCGCGACTACTTCGCGCGCGGCCTCGCGCACTGGCCGGACCTCGAGCTCGTCCCCAGCGGCGAGTGGTGGAGCCGGGAGGACGGGCTCGCCTTTACGTGGGTCATGTCGGCGACGGTCCACGACGACCGCTTCGGCAAGGGCACCGCCGGCCGGCGCTGGCAGGCGCCAGGCATGAGCTTCGTCGTCTTCGACGGGGACGACCTGGTCGTCCGGGAGGTGGACTACCACGACGGCGGCGCACGAGAGCGGTCGCTGCGGTCGACCGGCTGACCGGTTCAGCCGCCTTCCCTGATCACCCGTCGTCGGGGGCGCCGACGCGGCCCGGTGCCCGTCCCCGCCGCCGTCACGCTCCCTGCTCGGCGACCAGGTCGGCCAGCCGGCGCAGGAACCGCGCGTGCACCGCCGTGCCGATGGCGAGCAGGTTCGGGGTGGTGGCCGTGCCGTCGACGAACAGCCGCAGCGCGGTGAGGTTGGCGCACGCGCCCTTGAACTGGTTGAACGCCTCCCACGCCCGCCACGTCCGGTCGTCGTTGCGGACGCCGACGGCGCGCTCGATGGCGGCGTACCACTCGTCCGCGCTCCTGAGCTTCCGGCTGCGGATGGTGGCGAAGTAGGCCCAGTCCTCGGCGGCGTCGCCGTGGTGCACAAACTCCCAGTCGGTGAGCGCGGTGATGGTGCCGTGGTCGTGCAGGAAGTTCCCCGGCCCCGGGTCGCCGTGCACGACGCACACCGGTCCCGTGGGCCGCAGGTGCAGGCGCAGCCAGGCGGCGGCCTCGTCCAGCAGCGGAACCGGGACCGGCACTGAGCCGCGGTACACGCCCCACCAGCGCTCGACCTGGGCCTGCACCGCCTGCTCGGGGGACGGGGGCGGACCCAGGCTCCCGGCCAGCGCCTGCGGGTCGACCGCGTGCACCGCGTGGAGCGCGTGCAGGAAGGTCTCCAGAACCGCGTCGTCGACGGCGGACCCGCCGGTGACGAGGTCCATGACGAAGAACGGCTGACCCAGCGGCGCCGGGTCGCGCTCGATCCACCGCACCGGAGCCACGGCCACCCCGGCCCGCCCCAGGGCCTGCATGGCCTCGGCCTCGAGCGTGCCGTCGGTGCCGAACGTGCCGCCCTGCTCGATCCGGACCACGAACGCCTCGCGGCCCTGCGGGCCGGCCACATCCAGCACCAGCATCCGGCGGCTGTGGCCGCCGGACAGGACGGTCGCCCGGGCGAGCTCCACCGGTCCGCCCAGCGCCTGCGCGAACCAGGCCGTGAGCGCCTGCCGCTCCTGCTCCGGCACGCGCCGCTCCACCGGCTCCACGTCGGTCGCGGGGTGGCCGCTGAACGTCTCGAGCAGCGGGGCCGCGCTGACGACGTCCTCGTCGAGCTGGCGCAGCACCTCGCCCCGCACCCGGCGCGCCACGTCGGGGTCCCCGGAGCCGGCGACGGCCGCGACCAGCACCTCGGACGCGCGCGCGAGTGCGTCGGGCAGGTCGGCCACCTGCGCGCCCAGCGCGTCTGCGAGCCG
>JAOPVV010000007.1 GCA_025966005.1 Frankiales bacterium | reverse complement strand
ACGCGGCCCGCAGCCGACGGCCGTGCGCCGCACACCGGTCCAGCGCCAACCGCTCGATCAGGCCCTCGGCGTCGGCCATCGCCCCGACGTCCAACATCGAGGAGAGCACCGCCTGACCGACCGCCATGACGACCATCCTCGCCGAGGGGTCTGACAGATCCGGAGGCGAAAAGACCTGCGGCGCCGTGCATCTGCACCCAGACAGGCCCTGCGCACGACGGTGTCTACCGTCCGACGACGCATCCGGTGGCACCCACGGTCCACGATGACCGACCGGGCACCGCCTTCATCGCGTCACAGGCCCAGCCACGGATCGAGGGGATCGCCCTGGCACACCGCAGCGGAGCCCGACCCCACGCGACCCCGCGCCCGACAGCCGGCCGGGGACGGCGCGCAGGGGTCAGGCCAGGCCCAGCAGCTCGAGGCGGTCGGCGTACCGCTCGCGTCCGGCGGCCACGGCGTCCGGACGCGTGGCGTACCAGGCTCGCTGCGCTTCGACGACGGTCGCGGCGGGCACCGGTGCGCCGTCCACGAGCCAGTGGTCCCGGGCGGCGGTGAGGTCGAGCCCGAGGGCCTGCAGGACCGAGGTCTCCAGAGGAGCCCGCACGCCACCGAGCAGGACGCGACCCGGGTCAGCGGCGTCGGCCGGGGTTCCGAGCGAGGACTGGACCCGGTGGGCGAGTCCCAGCAGGAGCGCGTTGCCCGGGTGGTTGAGGGTGTGCACCGCTCGGCCACCGAGACCGGGCAGCAGGTCGGAGACGGCGACGTCAGCGTCCCGAGCCTCCCGTCGCGCCAGCTCGGCGCGGGAGTGCAGGGCCGCCGCGACCAGGTCCGGGGACGACGGATCGCGGCCGGTCAGGGTCCTCAGGTCGTGGTAGGGCACGACCGGCGGCTGGGCGCCGTCGGCGGTGCGGACGATCGCCTGCCACGGGTGCAGCCCGGCATCGCGGACGACGGGCCAGCGCACGACCTGCGCACCCGGGGCGAGGCGGGCGGCCACGTCGGCGGTGCCGAGGGGCAGGTCGCGGTAGCCGGCGCGGACCGGCTGCGACAGCAGCAGCGTCGACGCACCGAGCAGCGCGTCGTACGGGGGGAGGTCGTCCGCGGTCAGCTCGTGGACGGGCGGCACCCGCACCGGCTGCCAGGGGAAGCTCGGCGAGCCGGCCAGCAGCACCCTCAGCGCCTCGGCCTGGCAGTTCCCGTGCACCACCGCGAGCGGGCGGCCGTCCCGGACGGGCCCGTCGTACAGGTCGCAGTAGTGCTGACGGCGGGACACGACCTCCCCCTGCCCCCGCGCAGGTCACGTCAGACCAAGGCGTGTCTTCGGGGGGTGGGGGGTAGGGCGCTCCTGCTGCCTCGGCCCTGACCCGAAAGGAGGTGCACATGACCGCGCCCCTGCGCATCGCCTCCGTCCCGAGCGACCACCCCTACGTGCGCCACCTGTCTCCGGTCACCGGCGTCGCGGGCTGCGTCCGCCTGCCGGACCCGCCCGTCCCGGACGCGCCCGCCGGACAGTGGTGGCCGCCGCAGGTGCTCGACCCCGACTGGCTGCGCGCGCACGCGGACGACGTCGACGTCGTGCACGTGCACTTCGGGTTCGAGCACCGGACGACGACCGAGCTGCGCGGGGTCGTCGCCGTCCTGCGCCGGCTCGGGCTGCCGCTCGTCCTGACCGTGCACGACCTGATGAACCCGCACCTGGCCGACCAGCGCCCGCACCTCGCCGCCCTCGACGTCCTGGTCCCGGCCGCCGCCGCCGTGATCACCCTGACCGACGGCGCCGCGGCGGAGGTGCGGCAGCGGTGGGCCCGTGACGCCGTCGTCCTGCCGCACCCGCACGTCGTGCCGCTCGACCGCCTCGCCGCCCCCCGTGGCGAGACGGACGGCCTCGTCGTCGGCCTGCACGCCAAGCGCCGGGCCAACAACGATCCCGACGCCGTCCGCTCCGAGCTGGCCTCGGCGGTCGCCGGACTGCCCGGCGCGCGCCTCGTCCCTGACCTCGAGCGGCGCCTGACCGACGACGAGCTCTGGGACCACCTGTCGGGGCTCGACGTCCTCGTCCTGGCCTACCGCTTCGGCACCCACTCCGGCTTCGTCGAGGCCTGCCACGACCTGGGCACCACCGTCGTCGCCCCGCGCGTCGGCCACCTGGCCGAGCAGCACCCGCTGCTGTCGTACGACCTCGGCACCGCCGGCTCCCTCACCGCCGCCCTCGGCCGGGCCCACGACGACAAGCCCTCGTGGCGAGCCGATCCGGGCGAGCGCGCCGCCCAGCGCGACCGCGTCGCAGACGCCCACGACCTGCTGTACCGGGCGGTCGTCGCGTGAGGGTGGGCATCATCGCCTCCGCCCGCTTCCCGATCGTCGAGCCGTTCGCCGGGGGCCTGGAGGCGCACACCTGGTCGCTCGCCCACGGGCTGCGCGCCCGCGGCCACGACGTCACCGTCTTCGCCGCCCCCGGGTCCGACCCGGCACTGCACGCGCGCGAGCTGCAGGTGCGCTACCCGCTGATCAGCGACGCCGCCCGCGCCGACGTCAGCATGTCGCCGGAGTGGTGGCTGCAGGAGCACCATGCCTACCTCTCGCTCATGCTCGAGCTGCGCGGCAGCGACCTCGACGTCGTGCACAACAACTCGCTGCACTACCTGCCGGTCGCGATGGCAGCGTCGCTCGACGCACCGGTCGTCACCACGCTGCACACCCCGCCGACGCCGTGGCTGGAGTCGGCCGTGCAGGCTCCGCAGCACTGCCCCGTCGTGTTCGCCGCGGTCAGCCGTCACACCGCCGATGCCTGGCGCCACGTCGTGCCGCAGTCGCACGTGGTGCCCAACGGGGTCGACGTCGACCGCTGGGCGCTGGGACGGGGCGGCGGTCCGGCCGTCTGGTCCGGACGCCTCGTCCCGGAGAAGGGCGCGCACCTCGCCGTCCAGGCCGCCGCCCTCGCCGGGGTGCCGCTCCGCCTGGCCGGCCCGGTCCTGGACCGGGAGTACTTCGACAGCCAGGTGCAGCCCTGGCTCGGCGGCGACGTCGAGCACGTCGGCCACCTGCGCACCGACGAGCTCGTCCGCCTCGTCGGGGAGGCCAGCGCCAGCCTCGTCACACCGTGCTGGGAGGAGCCGTACGGACTGGTCGTCGCCGAATCGCTCGCCTGCGGCACCCCCGTCGCCGGCTTCGCGCGCGGCGCGCTGCCCGAGCTCGTCGACGCCCGGCACGCCCGGCTGGTCGTGCCCGGTGACGTCGAGGCGCTGGCCGCCGCGCTCCTGCAGGCCGTCGAGCTCGACCGCGACGACGCCCGTGCGCACGCCGTCGAGACCTGCTCGGTCGACGCGATGGTCGACACCTACGAGCAGCTCTACGCCGGCCCCGCCGCCGAGCAGGCGGCGTGATCGGCTGGTACGTCCACGGGCAGGGACGCGGACACCTCCAGCGGCTGCAGTGCGTCGCCGCCCACCTGCGCACCCCCGTCACCGGCCTGTCGTCGCTGCCGCGGCCGGACGACTTCGACGGCGACTGGCTCGACCTGCCCGACGACCTGCCGCGCGGCCGGGACGCCGACCCGACCGCCGGCGGCACCCTGCACTGGGCGCCGCTCGGCCACCCGGGCCTGCGCGACCGGATGGCCGCGATCGCCCGCTGGGTCGCCGTCGCGAGGCCGTCGCTCGTCGTCGTCGACGTCTCGGTCGAGGTCGCCGTCCTCGTCCGGTCGATGGGCGTGCCCGTCGTCGTCGCCGCCATGCGCGGCGACCGTCGCGACCGGGCGCACACCACCGCGTACGACCTGGCGGACGCGCTGCTGGCACCGTGGCCGGCGAGCCGACCGGAGCCGTGGCCGCAGGCGTGGCTCGACAAGACCTGGCACGTCGGCGCGCTCTCCCGCCTCGACGGCCGCACCGCGCAGCCGCCGCCGGGCGAGCAGCGCGTCGCGGTCCTGTGGGGCCGCGGCGGCAGCGACGTCACGGCCGCGGACGTCGACGCGGCCGCGACCGCCACCCCGGGTTGGACGTGGGACGCGCGTGGCCTGTCCGGCACGGCCACCGACCCCTGGACCCTGCTGCAGGAGGCCGACGTCGTCGTCACGCACGGCGGCCAGAACGCCCTCGCCGAGGTCGCCGTCGCGCGCCGTCCCGCGATCGTCCTGCCCCAGCACCGCCCCCACGACGAGCAGCGAGCCAACGCCCGCGCCCTGACCGGCCTCGCGGTGGTGCGCGACCACTGGCCCGCCCCGCGGCAGTGGCCGGCGCTGCTGGAACTGGCTCAGCAGCAGGACGTCTCGCAGTGGACGCAGTGGTCGGACGGCCGTGGTGCGCAGCGCGCGGCTGCCCTGCTCGACGCGCGGGTCGCGTCATGAGCACCGCCGTGGTCACGATCGTCTCCGGCCGGCACGGCCACCTGGCGGCGCAGGCCGGCGCGCTGTCGCGCAGCGCCGTCGCCGCCGACGTCCACGTGGTCGTCGCGATGGACGACGACGCCGTCCCGGCGGTGGTGCCGGACGCCGACGTGGTGCACGTCCCACGGGTCGACGGACGGCTGCCGCTGGCCGCCGCCCGCAACGCCGGCGTCGCCCGGGCCCGCGCGTTGGGCGCGGACCTGCTGGTGCTGCTCGACGTCGACTGCCTGCCCGACCCGGCGCTGCTCGGCCGCTACGCCGAGGCTGCCGGGACGCACGACGGGGTGCTCTGCGGGCCGGTCGCCTACCTGCCGCCCGCGCCCGACGGCGGCTACCCGGTCGACGGCCTGCGCGACCTCGCGCAGCCGCACGCCGCGAGGCCCGTCCCGCGCGACGACGAGGTGCTGGCCAACCCCGAGCCCGACCTGTTCTGGTCGCTGTCGTTCGCCCTGACCCCGCGTACCTGGGACCGGGTGGGCGGCTTCTGCGAGGACTTCACCGGCTACGGCGGCGAGGACACCGACTTCAGCTGGGCGGCGCGCGCCGCCGGCGTCGACCTGTGGTGGGTCGGCGGGGCCTGGGCGTTCCACCAGCACCACGGCCCCGGCGGGCCGCCCGCCCAGCACCTGCAGGACGTGGTGCGCAACGCCGGCGTCTTCCACGACCGGCACGGCTGGTGGCCGATGCGCGGGTGGCTCGAGGACTACGAGCGGCAGGGCCTGGCGCAGGTCGTCGACGGTCGCTGGGCGGTGACCTCGTGAGGGTCCTGTCGGTCGTCCCGGGGCCGCGCGAGCACGGCGTCGTGCTGCACGGGCTGACCGTCGCCCGGCTGCTGGGCACCGACGTCACCCGCACCCTGGAGCCGGTGGAGGGGGCCTACGACCTGACCCACGTTCAGTTCACCGACAGCCTGTTCGGCCCCGACATCGCCTCGGCAGCAGGAGCGTTCGAGCGGTGGGCCGAGACGGCGCCGCGACCGCTGGTAGTCACGCTGCACGACGTCCCGGGCGCCGACGCCGACGCCGCCCGCGACGCGCGCCGGGCCGCCGGCTACCAGCGGGTGGTCGACGCCGCGGACGCCGTCGTCGTCTGCTCCGACCACGAGGCGTCGCGGCTGCACCCCCGGCCGGCCGTCGTCCCGCTGCCGGTCGAGCCGCTCGCCGCGGCCGGCGACTGCCCGTGGTGGGCCGACCGGCCGACCGTCGGCGTGCTCGGCTTCGTCTACCCGGGCAAGGGCCACG
>JAOPVV010000439.1 GCA_025966005.1 Frankiales bacterium | reverse complement strand
AGCCGGGCCCGTCCCAGGCCGCCGCGCTGCACGTCCGCGGCCTCGCCCTGCTGTACGCCGGCGCAGCCGGCACGGCGGCCGTCCGCCGCGCCGGGCTGCTCGACGGAGAGCTCCCCGGCCTCGACGCCGCCTGCGCCGGTCCGTCACCGGACCTGCTCGACTACTTCTGAGCAGCGCCGGGGCAGGCGTGGCAGCTCGGCGGGAGGCGGCCGGTCTGGCAGACTCGCCCCGGTGAAGCTGCTCCGACGTCCGCGCGACCCGGCCCTGCCCGGGACCATCGGGACGGCGCGGCTGGACCGGCGCACCAAGCGCCTCACCGCCCGGATCAAGCCGGGCGAGATCGCGGTCATCGATCACGTCGACATCGACCGGGTGAGCGCCGATGCGCTGGTCGCGTGCAAGGTAGCGGCCGTCGTCAACGCCGCCCCGAGCACCAGCGGCCGCTACCCGAACCTGGGCCCGGAGATCCTGCTGGCCGCCGGCATCCCGCTGCTCGACGGCGTCGGCGACACCGTCTTCGGCGAGCTCGAGGACGGTGACGAGGTGCGCCTCGACGGCGACACGCTCTACGCGGGGGAGCGGGTGCTCGCCACCGGCACCGTCCAGGACGACGCCTCGATCACCGCGTCCATGGCCGAGGCACGCGCGGGCCTGGCCACCCAGCTCGAGGCCTTCGCGGCCAACACCATGGAGTACCTGCTCAAGGAGCGCGACCTGCTCCTGGACGGCGTGGGCGTCCCGGACATCCAGACCAAGATCGACGGGCGGCACTGCCTGATCGTGGTCCGCGGCTACGACTACCGCGAGGACCTGCGGATGCTCCGTCCGTACATCCGCGAGTACCGCCCAATCCTCATCGGCGTCGACGGGGGCGCCGACGCCCTCGTCGAGGACGGCTACCAGCCCGACATCATCGTCGGCGACATGGACTCGGTCAGCGACGAGACCCTGCGCTGCGGGGCCGAGGTGGTCGTCCACGCCTACGCCGACGGGCGCGCGCCGGGGCTGCCGCGGGTCCAGGACCTCGGGGTCGAGGCGATCGTCTTCCCGGCCGCCGGCACCAGCGAGGACGTCGCGATGCTGCTGGCCGACGAGGCCGGCGCCACGCTCATCGTCGCCGTCGGCACGCACGCCACGCTGGTCGAGTTCCTCGACAAGGGCCGTGCGGGCATGGCCTCGACGTTCCTGACCCGGCTGCGCGTCGGCGGGAAGCTGGTCGACGCCAAGGGCGTCAGCCGGCTCTACCGGCACCGGATCTCGAGCTGGTCGCTGGTCGCGCTCGTGCTGGCCACGCTGGTCGCGATGGCCGCAGCGGTCTACGTCTCCAGCGCCGGCCAGGCGTACGGCGACCTCATCGCCGACGCCTGGGCGAGCTTCCTGTTCTGGCTCGAGGGGATCTTCTAACCCAGCACCGAGGAGACCAGCTCCTGGGCCTCGGCCTGCAGCCGGGCCAGGTGGTCGGGGCCGGAGAAGCTCTCCGCGTACACCTTGTAGACGTCCTCGGTGCCGGACGGCCGGGCGGCGAACCAGCCCGACGCGGTGGTCACCTTGAGCCCGCCGATGGCGGCGCCGTTGCCCGGCGCGGTGGTCCACGTACCGGTGATCGGCTCCCCGGCCAGGTCGGTCGCGGTCACGTCCGACGGCGACAGCCTCGCGAGCACCGCCTTCTGCTCCCGCGTCGCCGGGGCGTCCGTGCGCGCGTAGGACGAGCTGCCGAACTCCTGCTCGAGCCGCCGGTAGTGCTCGCTCGGCGACGTGCCGGTCGTCCCGAGGACCTCGGCGGCCAGCAGGCACAGCAGCAGGCCGTCCTTGTCGGTCGTCCAGACGCCGCCGTCACGCCGCAGGAACGAGGCTCCGGCGCTCTCCTCGCCGCCGAAGGCGATCGAGCCGTCGAGCAGGCCGGGCACGAACCACTTGAAGCCGACCGGCACCTCGACCAGCCGGCGGCCCAGCCGCTGCACGACCCGGTCGATCATGGACGAGCTGACCAGCGTCTTGCCGATCCCCGCCGCCGCCGGCCAGTCCGGTCGGTGGGTCAGCAGGTGCTCGATCGCGACGGCCAGGAAGTGGTTGGGGTTCATCAGGCCGCCGTCGGGCGTGACGATGCCGTGGCGGTCGGCGTCGGCGTCGTTGCCGGTCGACAGGTCGTACGCCGCTCGCTGCTCCACCAGGGAGGCCATGGCGTACGGCGACGAGCAGTCCATCCGGATCCGGCCGTCCCAGTCCAGCGTCATGAAGCGCCAGGTCGGGTCCACGACCGGGTTGACGACGGTCAGGTCGAGCCGGTGCCGGGAGGCGATCTCGCCCCAGTAGTCGACGCTCGCGCCGCCGAGCGGGTCGGCGCCGATCCGCACGCCCGCCTCCCGCACCGCGTCGAGGTCGAGCACGCTCGGCAGGTCGTCGACGTAGGCCGCCAGGTAGTCGTAGCTCCCCGGGTCGGTGCGTGACAGGGGGACCCGCCTCACGCCGCCGGTGCGCAGCAGCTCGTTGGCGCGGTCCTGGATCCAGCCGGTCGCGTCGCTGCCGGCCGGCCCGCCGTCCGGCGGGTTGTACTTGAAGCCACCGTCGGCCGGGGGGTTGTGGGACGGCGTGACGACGATGCCGTCGGCCTGCGCGCCGCCCGTGCGGTTGTGCGCGAGGACGGCGTGCGACAGCGCGGGGGTGGGCGTGTAGCGACGCCGGCTGTCGACGACGACCTCGACGTCGTGGGCGGTCAGCACCTCCAGCGCCGTGGTCCAGGCGGGCTCGGACAGCGCGTGGGTGTCCTTCGCCAGGAACAGCGGTCCGGTCGTGCCCTGGGCCGCGCGGTACTCGCACACGGCCTGGCTGGTCGCCGCGATGTGGTCGTCGTTGAACGCCGTCGCGAACGAGGAGCCGCGGTGCCCCGAGGTGCCGAACGAGACGCGCTGCGCCGGCTCGTCCGGGTCCGGGTGCAGGGCGTAGTAGGCGGTGACGAGCGCGGCGACGTCCACCAGGTCCGCGGTCTGGGCCAGCTGGCCGGCACGGTTGTCCACGGGAGCCTCCTGGGGAGTCGGGGCCCCATCCTGGCCCACCGGCGTCGGCGCGTGCGGCAGGGGATCGGCGGTGGCAGCCGATAGCGTCGACCTGCGCCCAGGCAGGGCGCGTCGGACGAGCCGCGACGGCTCAGGAGTGCAGGGACAGACGTGACGAGGCAGGGCGAGCGGCTCGACGGGCACCGGCGGGGAGCACGCCCGTGATCGACTTCCGCTACCACCTGGTGTCGATCATCGCGGTGTTCCTCGCGCTGGCCGTCGGCATCGTGCTCGGCACCACGGCGCTCAACGGGCCGGTGCTGGACAGCCTGCGCGGCAACATCGACCGGCTGTCGTCGGACAAGCGCGCCCTGGAGGGCGACGTGCAGGACCTGCGAGGCGACGTCCGGACCGCCGACGACTTCGCGACCAGCGTCGGCCCCGGTCTGGTCGCCGGGACGCTGGACGACGAGCGGGTGCTGCTCGTCGTCAGTCCGGGCACCCCGTCCGACCTGGTCGACCGGCTCACGCCGCTGCTCGTCGCCGCCGGCGCCGAGGTCACCGGGCAGCTGCGCGTGCTGCCCGCGCTGTCGGACCCGGCGTCCCGCCAGCTGGTCGAGGACCTCGTCGCCGACGTCCTGCCCGCCGGGGTCGACCTGCCGGACGGCGAGCCGGTCGAGCGGGCCGCGGCCGAGCTCGCCGCGGCCCTGGGCCGCCAGCCCGGTGAGGACGGCATCGACGGCGGCGAGGCGCAGGCCGTGCTGTCGGCCTTCCAGGAGGCCGACCTGATCCAGTACACCGGGGAGAGCGAGGAGCTGCGCCGGGCGACCGCCGTCGTCGTGCTCGGTGCCCCCGCCGTCGAGGACCCCGAGGAGCAGGAGCTGGTCGAGCAGGCCGCCGTCCTCTCCCTGGCCGGGGCCTTCGACGACACCACCGGCGGCGTGGTCGTCGCCGGGCCGTCCGGAAGCGTGGACGACGACGGGCTCGTGCGCCTGCTGCGCGACGACAGCGGCCTGGCCGGACGCGTGAGCAGCGTCGACAACGCCGACCGGGGCGTCGGTCTGGTCGCGCTGGTCCAGGCCCTCGCCGAGCAGATGAGCGGCCGGGTCGGGCAGTACGGCACCGGTGCCGGTGCGGCCGGCGCGCTGCCGTCGGCCGGTCCCGCCTCCTGACGTCGTGAGCCGCGCGCTGGTCGG
>JAOPVV010000438.1 GCA_025966005.1 Frankiales bacterium | reverse complement strand
GGCACGAGGCGGCCGTCCGTCCGACCGCCTCGCCGACCTCCTCGTACGGCAGGGCGAACGCCTCCCGCAGGACGAACACGGCCCGCTCGACCGGCGACAGCCGCTCGAGCACGAGCAGCAGCGCCAGCGACACCGAGTCGCGCAGCTCGACCGTCTCGAGCGGACCCAGCGCCCCGTCCGCGGTCTGCACCGGCTCCGGCAGCCACGGCCCGACGTACGCCTCGCGGCGGCGACGGGCCGACCGCAGCTCGTCCAGGCACAACCGGGTCACGACCGTCCGGAGCCACGCGGACGGCACGTCGACGCCGGTGGCGGCCGACCACCGGACCCACGCCTCCTGCACGACGTCCTCGGCGTCCGCGAACGAGCCCAGCAGCCGGTACGCCAGTCCGAGCAGGGACGGCCGCTGCTCGGCGAACGGGTCGGCCAGCGCGGTCATCCGGTCAGCGCGACCGTCAGCTCCGGCTCGGTGGCGGCCCGCACCTCGTCGACCGTGACGCCGGGTGCCGTCTCGCGCAGCACCAGGCCCTCGGGCTCGACGTCGATCACGGCGAGGTCGGTGATGATCCGCTGGACGCAGGCCAGCCCGGTGATCGGCAGGGAGCACTCGCGGACGACCTTGCAGCCGCCGCCGCGCGGTGAGTGCTCCATCATCACGAGCACCCGCTTGGCGCCGTGGACGAGGTCCATCGCGCCGCCCATGCCCTTGACCATCTTGCCGGGGATCATCCAGTTGGCGAGGTCGCCGGTCTGCGACACCTGCATCGCGCCCAGCACCGCGACGTCGACGTGACCGCCGCGGATCATCCCGAACGAGGTCGCGCTGTCGAAGTACGACGACCCGGGCAGGACCGTGACCGTCTCCTTGCCGGCGTTGATGAGGTCGGGGTCGACGGCGTCCTCGGCCGGGTACGGGCCGACGCCCAGCACGCCGTTCTCGGAGTGCAGGACCACGTGCACGCCGGGCGCGATGAAGTTCGGCACCAGGGTCGGCAGGCCGATCCCGAGGTTGACGTACTGCCCGTCGGACAGCTCCTGGGCGACGCGCGCCGCCAGCTGGTCACGCGTCAGCACGGGCCACCGTCCTCTTCTCGATGCGCTTCTCGACGCCGGGCACGTGCACGACGCGCTGCACGTAGATGCCGGGGGTGTGGACGGTCATCGGGTCGAGCTCACCGGGGTCGACGATCTCCTCGACCTCGGCGATCGTGATCCGCCCGGCCGCGGCGCAGAGCGGGTTGAAGTTCGCCGCGCTCTTCTCGTAGACCAGGTTGCCGTGGCGGTCGCCGTAGCGCGCGTGCACCAGCGCGAAGTCGGTCGTGATGGCGTGCTCGAGGACGTAGGTCTGCCCGTCGAACTCGCGGGTCTCCTTGGCCTCGCTGGCCAGCGCGACCCCGCCACTCCCGTCGTAGCGGCGCGGCAGGCCGCCGTCAGCGACCCAGGTGCCGACGCCGGCGGGCGTGTAGAACGCCGGGATGCCGGCGCCACCCGCGCGCAGCCGCTCGGCGAGGGTGCCCTGCGGGGTGAGCTCGACCTCGAGCTCGCCGCCGAGGAACTGGCGCTCGAACTCCTTGTTCTCGCCCACGTACGAGCCGGTGGTGCGGCGGATCCGCTTTGCCGCGAGCAGCGAGCCGAGGCCCCACTGGTCGACGCCGCAGTTGTTGCTGACCGTCTCGAGGTCGGTGACGCCCAGGTCGAGCAGGGCGTCGATGAGGGCCTGGGGGATGCCGCAGAGCCCGAAGCCGCCCACGGCCAGCGTCGATCCGCTGACCACGTCCGCCACGGCCTCGGCAGCGCTGCCGACCTGCTTGTCCACGCGAGCTCCCGTCGCTAGGGCGTCGTCGCCCGCGACGAACCTACGACGACCCGGGCGCGGGGCCCATGGAGGTGAGGCACGATGACCGCATGTCCCAGGTGGAGGTCGCGCCTGTCGTCCGCGCGCCCGACGCCTGCACGACGTGGCGCCCGCAGCTGCCCATCGACGTCCGCCGCACGCTGTCCCCACTGCGCCGCGGGCGCGCCGACCCGACCCACCGGGTCACCGACGACGGCGCGGTCTGGCGCACCACGCTGACGGGCACCGGCCCGGCGACGTACCGGATCACCCAGCGCGGGCTGCACGAGGTCCAGGCGCAGGCCTGGGGCGACGGCGCCGAGGAGGTCGTCGTCGGACTGCCCGATCTGCTGGGCGCTCGAGACGCCGCGGACGGGTTCGAGCCCCGCCACCGGCTGCTCGCCGACGCCGCCGCCCGCCACCCGGGGCTGCGGGTGCCGCGCACCGGCCGGGTCGTCGAGGCGCTGGTGCCCGCGGTGCTCGAGCAGAAGGTCACCGGCAAGGAGGCGCGGCAGTCGTTCCGCACCCTCGTCCTGCGCTTCGGCACGCCGGCTCCCGGCCCGGCCCCGGACGGCATGGCCGTCCCGCCGTCGGCCGAGGCGTGGCGGCACGTGCCGTCCTGGGAGTGGCATCGCGCCGGCGTCGACCCGAAGCGCTCGAGAACGATCTGCCTGGCGATGCGGTACGCCGCGCGGCTCGAGCAGGCGGTCGGCATGGCGCCCGACGAGGCAGCCGGCCGGCTCACCGCCGTCCCGGGCATCGGCGCGTGGACCGTCGCGGAGATCGCCCAGCGCGCGCTCGGCGACAGCGACGCGCTCAGCGTCGGCGACTACCACCTCTCGCAGTACGTCGGCTGGGCGCTGACCGGCCGTCCCCTCGACGACGACGGCATGGTCGCGCTGCTCGCGCCGTGGCGCCCGCACCGCTACCGCGTCGTCCGGCTGCTCGAGTGCAGCGGCTACGCCAAGCCCCGCTTCGGGCCGCGGCTCACGATCCAGGACCACCGGGCCCACTAGCGCAGGACGACCAGCTCCTGCAGGTCGCGCGGCGGACGGGGCGACGGCGCCGCCGCCTGGTGGCCGACCGCGACCGCACCCATCGGCTGCCACGCCGCGTCGAGGTCGAGCACGTCGCGCACGACGTCGGGGCAGAACAGCGTGCTGCTGACCCAGGCGCTGCCCAGGCCCTCCGCCGCGAGCTGCACGAGCAGGTTCTCGACCCCGGCGCCCATGGCCACGAGGAACATCCGCTCCTCTGCCCGGCGGCGCCGTTCGTCCGGGTACTCGTGCGCGCCGTCGAGCACCAGGCACGGCACGACGAGGTACGGGGCGCCGCGCAGCACGTCCCCGCGACGCAGCCGCCGGGCGACCGACTCCTCGCTGGACCCGTCGGCGCGCAGGTCGTCGGCCCACCGCGCGGCCATCGCGTCGAGCAGCTGCTCGGCCTGCTGCTCGACCAGCACGAAGCGCCACGGCGTCGTGTGGTG
>JAOPVV010000435.1 GCA_025966005.1 Frankiales bacterium | reverse complement strand
ACGGCCCGGTCGTGGGCGTCGTCGTGCAGCAGCAGGTCGAGGTCCTCGGCCAGCCACGGGGTGAGGCGTCCGCGCAGCGCCTCGGTGAGGTCGGCGACGGGGATCTGCAGCTCACCCGCCAGCCGCTCGCAGTCGGCGGCCTCGGCCCAGAACGCGCCCTCGGGCTCGGCGTCGACGACGGCCAGCAGCACCATCCGGCCGTCGTCGCCGGGCTGTCCCGGCAGCGCCGCGACGAACGGGGCGATCGGCAGCCGCCAGGACAGCGAGACGCCCTCGGCCAGCACCCGCAGCGTCAGCGTGCCGGTACCCGGGCCGTCGGCGTGGACGTCGACGCGCGCCGGGGCGTCCCGCAGGTCGACGCCGGCCGGCAGGAAGGTGTGCAGCAGGACGGCCGGCTCGAGGGTGTCGCCGGCGTGCGCGTGCACGACGGCGCCGGCGGCGACCGCGTAGACGGGCGGGCTGTGCTGCTCGGGGGCCGTCACGACGCCTGGCTGACCGAGCTCATGTTGAAGTCGGGGACGCGCAGCGTCGGCATCCGCGTCCAGGTGAAGTCGTCGCTCCACTCCCGCGGCAGGCAGGCGGTGCTGCGACCGACCTCGCTGAGGCGTCCGAGCAGGTCGACGGGGCTCTCGTTCCAGCGGAAGTTGTTGACCGCGCCGACGACCTGGCCGTCCTCGACGAGGTAGACGCCGTCGCGGGTGAGCCCGGTGAGCAGCAGCGTCTGGGGGTCGACCTCCCGGATGTACCAGAGGCAGGTCAGGAGCAGCCCGCGCTCGGTCGAGGCGACCATCTCGTCAGTCGTCGCCGTGCCGCCGCCGTCGAGCACCAGGTTGTGGACGTACGGCGTCAGGGGGCTCCCGGTCGTGCGTCCCGACGCGCGGGTCTGGATCAGCGCGTTCAGGGCGCCGTCGCGGACCCAGTCGCTGGCGGTCAGCGCGAGCCCGTTGTCGAAGACGCTCGACACGGCGGACGACGCGGTCGTCGCGACGAACGGGGTGGTGGCCAGCGCCGGGTCGTGCGGGTCGCTCGACAGGCGCAGACCGGCCGGGCCGAGGTGCTCGCCGACACGGGTGCCGCCACCGGGCCGGCTGAACACGGTCCGGCCCTCGGCCGCCTCGCGACCGGCGGAGGTCCAGTAGGCGTAGGCCATCAGGTCGGCCACCGCGCTCGGCGGCAGCAGCGTCTCGTAGCGACCGGCGTCCAGCGTGACCTGCCGTGCGCCCCAGCCCAGCCGGCGGCGGACCTCGGCGTCGAGCGCGGGGACCGACAGGTCGGTCCAGTCACGGGTGTGCTGGCCGACCCAGCTCGACCCGCCGGTGCTCTTGCCGGTGAGCTCGACGTACCCGGTCGGCTGCGCGTGGCGCAGCCGGAGCCCGGTCGACGAGCCGAGCCAGGTGGTGGTGACGTCGTGCGACGCGTAGCCGTACAGCTCCACCCCGTCGGTCCGCGCCGCCACGAAGGCCGCTCCGAGGTCGGTCGCGACGCCGGCGAACACGGCCGGGGACGTCTGGTCGGCGGCGAGCGAGAACGTCGGCTGGGCAGGGCCGTCGATGAGCGGGCCGTAGTCCTCCGCGGGCGGGGCGTCGCGGGCGGCCTGCTCGCTGCCGCGGACGAGCTGCCCGAGGTCGTCCAGGACGCTGGCGCTGCGCACTCCGACCGACTCGCCGACGACGCTGATCACCGACACCGAGCGGCTGCTCACGGCGCCGTTGGTCGTGAGGCTGTTGCCCGCCCAGCGCAGGTTGGCGCTGCTCGACTGGCGGACGACGACCATGCAGCCGTCGGCCTGCGAGAGCGCCAGGCACCTCTCCACGACGTCCGCCCCGCTCATCGTCCGCCCTCCCGCGCGGTGTTGAGCACCGAGACACCGCGGAACAGCGCGCTCGGGCAGCCGTGCGAGACCGCCGCGATCTGCCCCGGCTGCGCCTTGCCGCAGTTGAACGCGCCGCCGAGGACGTGGGTCTGCGGACCTCCGACCGCCTCGAGCGAGCCCCAGAAGTCCGTGGTGGTCGCCTGGTAGGCGACGTCGCGCAGCTGGCCCACGAGCCGTCCGTCCCTGATCTCGTAGAACCGCTGGCCGGTGAACTGGAAGTTGTAGCGCTGCATGTCGATCGACCAGCTCTTGTCGCCGACCACGTAGATGCCGCGCTGGACCTGCCCGATCAGCTCGTCGGTCGACGGGCCGTCCGGCGCCGGGCGCAGGTTGACGTTGGCCATCCGCTGCACCGGCACGTGGGCGGGGGAGTCGGCGAAGGCGCAGCCGTTGCTGCGCGCCGAGCCCAGGACGCCGGCGTTCTGCCGGGCCATCCGCCGGTCGAGCTGGTAGCCGACCAGCACCCCGTCGCGGACGATGTCCCACTCCTGCGTCTGCACCCCCTCGTCGTCCCAGCCGATCGTGGCCAGGCCGTGGGGCGTCGTGCGGTCGCCGGTGACCTGCATGACGGGCGAGCCGTACTGCAGCGTGCCGAGCTGGTCGAGGGTGGCGAAGGAGGTCCCTGCGTAGGCGGCCTCGTAGCCGAGCGCCCGGTCGAGCTCGGTGGCGTGGCCGATCGACTCGTGGATCGTGAGCCACAGGTTCGACGGGTCGATGACCAGGTCGTACCGGCCCGGCTCGACGCTGGACGCCTTGGCCTTCTCGACCAGCAGCTCGGGCAGCTGGGCCAGCTCGCGCTCCCAGTCGTAGCCGGTACCGGTGAGGTACTCCCACCCGCGGCCGGCGGGCTGGGCGTTGGTCCGCATGGTCTCGAAGCCGCCACCCGGGTCGACGCGGGTCGCGGTCAGCCGCGGCTGGACCCGCACCCGCTGCTGGGTCGTCGTGGTGCCGGCGGTGTCGGCGTAGAACTTGCCGTCGAGCGCCTGCATCAGGCTGACGTCGACGTGGTCGACGTGGTCGGACGCGAGCAGCCGCTCGCTCCACCCGGCGAACAGGGCGATCTTGTCGGCGGGGTCGACGTCGAAGGGGTCCACGTCGTAGGCGGAGACCCAGGTGACGTCGTCGTAGACCGGCTCGTCGGCCAGCTCGACCGGCTCGACGTTCAGCGGCCGGGACGTCCGGGCCACCTCGACGGCGGTGCGGGCCAGCCGGACCGCCTCGTCGACGGTCACGTCCGGCCCGCTGGCGAAGCCCCAGGTGCCCTCGTGGACCACGCGCACGGCCAGGCCGACCGTCGTGCCGTCCGACAGCCGCTCGACGCGGGTGCCGCGCATGGTGAGGTCCTGGTGCCGCAGCCGCTCGACGCGGACGTCGGCGTGGGTCGCGCCGGCGTCGGTCGCCGCCTGCAGCGCGGCAGCGGCGGCCTCGCGCATCGGCAGGGCGAGGAAGGCGGGGTCGACCGGAGAGCTCACGCCCGCCACCCTAGGGTGCACGGCGTGTCCCACCCGCCGTCCGACGTCGCCCTGCTCGACGTGCTCGCACTGGAGCAGCTCGACCGCGACCTGCACCGGTCGCGGGTGCTGCTCGAGGAGCCGCACCCGCTCTACGGCGGCCAGGTCTTCGCGCAGGCGCTCCTGGCGGCGGCCGCGTCGGTGCCCCAGGGTCGGCTGCCGCACTCGGCGCACGGCTACTTCCTGCGGCCGGGCGACAGCGGCCGGCCGGTCGTCTTCGCCGTCGAGCGCGACAGGGACGGTCGCAGCTTCTCCGCCCGCCGGGTCGTCGCCCGGCAGCACGGCGAGGTGATCCTCAACCTGTCGGCGTCCTTCCACGAGGCCGAGGCCGACGCTCCGGACGAGGCCGGGATCCCGGTGCCCGTGGCGCCGGGGACGCTGGAGGTGTCGCGGCCGCACCGGCTGGTCGGCGTGGAGCAGCGGCTGGTGCACCAGCCGCACGTCACGTGGCCGACGCAGGCCTGGATGCGCTGCCTCGAGCCGATGCCGGACGACCCGGCGCTGCACGCGGCCGTGCTGGCCTACCTGTCCGACATGAACACCGGCCTCGGCTCGCTGGCGAGCTCGCGGCACCGCGACCTGTCGACCCTGGACCACACCGTGTGGTTCCACCGGCCGGTACGGGCAGACCTGTGGATGCTCATGGACCTGCAGGCGCGCGCCGTCTCGGAGGGACGCGGGCTGTACACCGGCGCCATCTGGACCGAGGACGGCGTCCTGGCGGCGTCGCTGGCGCAGGAGTCGCTCTACCGGCTCCGGAAGGGCTGACGTGCAGCTCGAGGTGGTGCTCGAGCGGGCGGCGCAGGCGCTGGCCGACGAGCCGGTCGCCGACCGCACCGTGTTCCTGGCGCGGCTGGAGCGGTACTGGCCGGACCTGCTCGACGGGCTGACGGTGGCGTACGGCACCGAGGCCCTCTCGCTGGCTCCCCGCGTCGTCGACCTCGCGGTGGCCGGCTTCCGGGCCCGGCCGCACGACCTGCGCATGCTCGACCTGCGGCGGCACGTCGAGCCCGACTGGTTCCAGTCGCCGCGGATGCTCGGCTACGCGGCGTACGCCGACCGGTTCGGCGGCGACCTGCGGGGCGTGGCGGCGAAGGTGCCGTACCTGGCCGAGCTGGGGGTGACGTACCTGCACCTCATGCCGCTGCTGCAGCCGCGTCCGGCACCGAACGACGGTGGCTACGCGGTCGCCGACTTCCGCGCGGTGCGCAGCGACCTCGGGACGATGGACGACCTGTCGGCGCTGACCGCCGTCCTGCGCCGCGAGGGGATCTCGCTGACGCTCGACCTGGTGCTCAACCACGTGGCCGCCGAGCACGAGTGGGCCCGCCGGGCACGGGCGGGGGAGCCGAGGTACCGGGCGTACTTCCACGTCTTCCCGGACCGGACGCTTCCCGACCGCTACGAGCAGACGCTTCCCGAGGTGTTCCCGGACACCGCGCCCGGCAGCTTCACCGACGTGCCGGGCCTGGGCTGGGTCTGGACGACCTTCAACTCCTACCAGTGGGACCTGGACTGGTCGAACAGCGACGTGTTCTGCGAGTTCGCCGACCTCGTCTGCTTCCTCGCCAACGCCGGCGTGGAGTGCCTGCGCCTGGACGCGATCGCGTTCCTGTGGAAGCGGATGGGCACCGACTCGCAGAACCAGCCCGAGGTGCACGGGCTGACGCAGGCGCTGCGAGCGGTGGGCCGGATCGCCGCGCCGGCCGTGCTGTTCAAGGCCGAGGCGATCGTCGGACCGGCCCAGCTCGCGCACTACCTGGGCACCGGGATCCACTCCGGCCGGGTCTCGGACCTGGCGTACCACAACAGCCTCATGGTCCAGGTCTGGTCGTCACTGGCCTCGCGCGACGCCCGGCTGATGACGACGGCGCTGCGCCGCTTCCCGGCCAAGCCGCGGTCGACGTCGTGGGCGACGTACGTCCGCTGCCACGACGACATCGGCTGGGCCGTCGACGACGCGGACGCCGCCGAGGTCGGCTGGGACGGACACGCCCACCGCGCCTTCCTGTCCGACTTCTACAGCGGCGCGTTCCCGGGCGCCTTCGCGCGCGGTCGGGTGTTCCAGGAGAACCCGGCGACCGGGGACCGCCGGATCAGCGGCTCGTGCGCCTCCCTGGCCGGGCTGTCGGCCGCCGGCGACGACGCGCGCCTGGTCGACCTCGCCGTGCGCCGGCACCTGCTGGCCCACCTGGTGGTCCTCGGGTACGGCGGGTTGCCGCTGCTGTGGATGGGCGACGAGCTGGCACTGCTCGACGACGACGCCTGGGCCGACGACCCGGCGCACGCCGACGACAACCGCTGGGTCCACCGCCCGCGGATGCCCTGGCCGGTCGCGTCGCGGCGCCACGTCGACGGGACGGTGGAGCACCGGGTGTGGCAGGCGATCCGGTCGGCCGTCGAGGTCCGGTCGGCGATGCCGGCGATGCACGCCTCCTACGAGGCCGAGCTGCTCGACCCGGTCAACCCGGCGGTGGCGGCCTGGGTGCGGCGGGCGCCGGCGCAGACCGTGGTGGCGCTGCACAACCTGTCGGAGAGCCCGCAGGTGTGGCCGCGCTGGGCCGTGCCGCTGGACGGACCGCTGCGTGACGCGCTGACCGGCGCCGCCGTCGACGACGACCTGGTCGTGCTGGGGCCGTACGACGTGCGCTGGATCGTGCTGCGGTAGCCGGCGCTACGCCGTGGCGTAGCGGTGGTTCTTCTCGCTGTGACCGGCCGGGCGGCTGCAGCTCTTGCCGCCCATGTTGCGGTGGCCGCACAGCTCGCCGGTGTCCTCGACCGGCTCCGCGACGGCCCTGGCGGCCTTCGCGGCGGCAGGCGCCCGCAGCGGGGTGCGCGGCGTGGCCGTGCCGTTGGCGGCCGGGGCCGCACCGTTCCGGGCGTACTTCGCTTCCCGCATCGCCCTCAGGGCGTCGACCTTGCTCATGACGCCAACCTAGTGGCGTCCACCGACAGCGGCCCCTGTCCACAGGTGCGACGCGCGCCACCCGTTCGCCTGCCCGCGGCTCCAGGGTCCTGGGCATGACCTCTGCCGCCCGTCCCGTCGCCCGCCTGACCTCGCCCGGTGAGGTCGTCGCCCTCGTCCCGGTCCTGTGCGGCTTCGTGCCGCAGGAGAGCCTCGTGGTCGTCTCGCTGCGCGGCCCGCGCAAGCAGATCGGACTCACGATGCGCTTCGACCTGGACTGGGCCGCCTCCGACCTCGGTGCCGCGGCCGCGGAGGTGGCCGAGCGCCTCGAGCTCGACGAGGCCGCCCGGCTGGTGCTGGTCGTCTTCTCGTCGGTCCCCTCCTGCGGCCGGTCGCTGCCCTGGTCCGACCTGGTCGCCGAGGTGCAGGCCGCGTGCGACCCGCGGGGGACCGCGGTCGACGAGGCGCTGCTCGTGCGCGAGGGCAGGTGGTGGTCGTACGTCTGCGGTGCCCAGGCGTGCTGCCCCGCCGAGGGCACCCCGCTGGCGACGGAGCCGACCGCGGCGCTGCGCCTCGTCGAGGCCGAGAGAGTGCTGGAGGGACGCGCGGTGCTCAGCTCGCGTGACGAGCTGGTCGCCTCCCTGGCGACGCCGGTCCTCCAGGCGGCCACGGACGCCGAGGAGGAGCTCGACCGGGCGCTCGACGCCTGGCTCGACCGCTACCACCGCGACGGCAGGGAGGCCGTGCGCGACCACGGCCTGACCCTCGCCCGGACGCTGCTGGCGGGGTGCCACGAGGGGCTCGCGGTGGCCGGGCCCGAGGCCGCCGCGCTGGCCGTGGCCGTGCAGGACGTCCTCGTGCGCGACGAGATCGCGACCTGGTGCCTGGACGACCACGACGCCCTGCTGTCCGTGCTGCTCCAGGTCGCACGGCTGGTCGTCCCGCCCGAGGACTGCGCCGTGCTCGCCCTGCTCGGCTGGGTCGCCTACGCGCACGGCGACGGCGCCGTGGCGAACGTGGCCCTGCAGCGCTGCCTCGCGAGCGACCCTGACCACGTCCTCGCCCAGCTGCTCGGCGAGATGCTGTCCCGGCAGGTGCCGCCGGTGGAGGTCCGCGCTCTGCTGCGTGCGACGGCTCGGCAGCTGCGGAGCACGTAGATGCCGGTGGGCAAGGCGATGTCGGTGCGCTCGGGGCCGCAGCACGACCCGTCGGCGGCGCTGGCCCGGCTGGTCGGCGTGCGGGACGGCACTGCTGCGGCCCCGGGCTGCTCGGTCATCCGCTGCGACCGGGACCACCGCAGCCCGTGGCCGCAGGGTCCGACACGCTGGGCCGCCGCTGCCGACGGCCCGGACCGCCCCCGCCCGCCCCCGCGGGTCGACCTCACCGCGGAGTCGCCACCGCTGCGGCCGCGGCCGGTCGCCGGACCACCCAGATGGGTCACCGGCAGGGACGCTGTCCCGAGGGCGATGCCCGTCGCGCAGGCCCGTGACGAGCAGCTCCGGCAGCCCGCCGTCGTGGACGTCCCTCAGGAGCAGCCTGTCCCGAGGGCGCCGTCAGGCGCGGAGGGCGGCGACGAGGGTCGAGGTGACGAGCGGGCGGCCGTCGGGACCGGTCAGGACCGACGTGGCGACAGCGGTGCGCCGGCCCTGGCGGACGACCTCGCCGGTGACCTGCACCGCACCGTGACGCGGGGTCGGTCGCAGGTAGAAGAACGCCGACGTCAGCGGGAGGGAGGCCGGGTCGAGCGCCGCCTCGGCCGCGAGCTGCGCTGCCAGCGCGCCGATCCCGCCGTGCAGGCTGCTGATCGCGTTCGACAGCGCGTCCCGGGCCACGAGCGGGAAGCTGGTCCCGCCCGGCACCTGCAGCAGGTCGAGCAGGTGGGCGGCCGGCTCCTCGAGCACGAGCCCGACCCGGTCGGCGGCCAGCGCCTCCGCGGGCGTCGCGAGGAACCACCCGCAGACCGTCGCGACGAGGCGTCCCTCGTCGTCGTGCAGCAGCCCGGACGCGTGCTGCGGCCGGCCCTCCACGTGGCCGGCAGCGGTGCAGGTCGCCACGAGACCCCCCGAGGCGGGCGGCAGCGCATGGTGGTCGACGGTCATCGAGATCGTCGTGACGCCGCGAAGGTCCGGCAGCGACGAGATCACCGACGTCGTGAGGCCCATGTCGGCCAGCAGGCTGGTGACCGCGCCGGTCGGGACGCCGTCGGGCAGCAGCAGTTCCGGTACCAGCGGCAGGCGGACGGTCGTGGTGCACCGGCCGACCGACACGAGCCGCGCCCCGACCCGGCCGACCGCGGGAGGGACGCCGCGGTCCTCGTCCCGCCAGCGACGCAACCGCTCGATCCCGTCGTCGGCCGCGACCGGCGCGGGCCCCTCCGGAGCCTGCTTCGTCGGGCCGTCGGGAGGTGCCCCGCCCGCCGGCGCTGCGTCGACCGGAGCACCGTCCGCTGCCGGCCCGTCCGTCGCGTCCGCTGCCACGCTCGGCAGGGTAGGCGTAGGTTCCGGCCGTGACGCTGATGACGCCCCTCGCCGGCCTCGACCTGCCGGCGTTCGACACCGCCGACACGACCCTGAACGGCCGGCCGTTCCACGACGTGATGGAGGGCCTGGCCGCGAACGGGTGGCTGGCCCGGCTGCCGCTCGGGGTGCTCACCCTGGACCGGGAGGCGGGCGAGTTCTTCCTGCGGCACCGGTCCGCGACCTTCCCGGGCCAGCTGATCGCCGAGCTGTACGGCATCGAGTCGGGCCCACTTCGGGAGGAGATCGACCGCAACGTCCTGCACCTCGACGGCGACGTGCACGCCCGCCTGCGCCGGCTGGTCAACCCGTCGTTCACGCCGCGGGCGGCCGACCGCTGGCGGCCGGTGATGCGCGGCTACCTCGAGCAGCTGTGGAGCGAGGTGGACGGCCCGACGTGCGACCTGGTCGAGGCGATCGCCAAGCCGTACCCGTCGCTGACGATCGCCGCCGTGATGGGGGCGCCGGAGAGCGACGCGCCGAGCCTGCACCACTGGTCGAACTGGATCCAGAAGCAGTTCGACGGCCCGAGCCTGCTCGCCGAGCGCGGCCTGATCGAGCAGGCCGTCACCGAGCTCTACACCTGGTTGGAGCAGCTGCTGGCCAGCCGCCGGGCCACCCCGGGCGACGACCTGGTCAGCCGCCTCGTCCGGGCCGAGCAGGACGGCGACCGGCTCACCGACGTCGAGCTGGTGAACCTCGTGCTGAACGTCCTCATCGGTGGGGTCGACACGACGCAGGCCCAGCTCGCGCATGCCGTGCGGCTGTTCGCCGAGCACCCGGACCAGTGGGCGCTGCTGGCCCGTGAGCCCGAGCTGGTCCCGCAGGCGGTCGAGGAGGTGCTGCGGCACGAGCCGATCACGCCGTTCACCGCGCGGGTCCTGACCTGCGACGTCGTGTTCCGCGACGTGCACTTCCCGGCCGGGACGGTGGTGATGATCGGCGCCTTCACCGGGAACCGGGACGGGGCCGGAGACCCGGGCTTCGACATCACCGCCGACCGTGGGGGTGCCCGCCTGCTCACCTTCGGCGCCGGCATCCACTACTGCCTCGGGGTCAACCTGGCCCGGGCCGAGCTGGAGGAGGCGCTGGGCTTCCTGGCCCCGCGCATGCCGGGCCTGCGGCTGACGTCGCCCCCGCAGTTCGGCACCGTCCAGGACATGTACGGGCTGGACCGGCTCGACGTGGCCTGGTCGTGAGCGGCCCGGTCGGCCGGTCCGACGACGCCGAGACCCCGGCGTCCGGCGACCACGGCGCACCCGAGGTCGTCGAGGCCCGCCAGGCCGACGTCGGCGGCATGGTCGTGCGCCGGTCGCTGCCGCGCCCTCGTCGCCGCACGGTCGGCGCCTGGTGCTTCGTCGACCACTTCGGCCCGCTCGCCGTCGGCCCCACCGGGGGCATCGACATCGGCCCGCACCCGCACGCCGGCCTGCAGACCGTGACCTACCTGCTCGACGGTGAGGTGCTCCACCGGGACAGCCTCGGCAGCGAGCAGGTCATCCGGCCCGGCCAGCTCAACCTCATGTCCGCCGGCCTCGGCGTGGCCCACGCCGAGGAGCCGACCGGCCACTACAGCGGGCGCATGCACGGCGTGCAGCTGTGGGTCGCCCAGCCGGAGGCGACGCGCGGTGGACCGTCGGCGTTCGAGCACCACGAGCAGCTGCCGCAGGTCGAGCTGGACGACGCGGTCGCGACCGTGCTGGTCGGCGAGCTCAGCGCCGCTGCCTCGGACGCCCGCCAGGACACGCCGCTGCTGGGGGTCTCCCTCGCCCTGCAGCGCGGCGGCGCCAGCGTCCCGCTCACCCCGTCGCACGAGCACCTGGTCGTGGTGCTCGACGGCACGCTGGTCCTCGGCGACGCCCCGCTGCACCCCGGCCAGAGCGCCTACCTGCGCCCCGGTCGCGACGAGCTCGCGCTGGCGGCGCCGGACGGGGCGACGGTGCTGCTGCTGGGCGGTGAGCCGTTCCCCGAGCCGATCGTCATGTGGTGGAACTTCGTCGCTCGCAGCAAGGACGAGGTCCGCGAGGCCCGGACGTCCTGGGAGGCGGGCGACGACCGGTTCGGGCCGGTCACCAGCGGCCACTCGCGGATCCCGGCGCCCGAGATCTAGGACGGACTACACCGGAGCGAGCTGCAGCTCGGCCAGCGCCCGGAACGACGCCAGCCGGTCGGCCGGGTCGTGCACCATCGTCGTCACCATCAGCTCGTCGACCTCGGTCGCCGCCAGCAGGTCGTCGAGGTGCCGGCGGACGGTCACCGGGCCGCCGACCGCCTGCTGGGCGATGCGGTCCTCGACGAAGGCCCGCTCGGCCGCGGAGTACGGGTGGGCCAGCGCCTCGTCGACCGACGCCAGGACACCGGGGGTGCCCGTGCGCAGGCGCAGGAACGACAGCGCGCTGGGCACCGCGAGGTCGTGCGCGCGGTCGTCGTCCTCGGCCAGCACGACGGAGGCGCAGAGCATCGCGTACGGCTCGGCGAGCACCTCGGACGGGCGGAAGCGCGAGCGGTACAGCTCGAGCGCCTGCAGCGTGCCCTGCGGGGCGAAGTGGTGGGCGAAGGCGAACGGCAGCCCGAGGAGCCCGGCGACCTGGGCGCTGTAGCCGCTCGAGCCGAGCAGCCACAGCGCCGGCCCGTTCCCCAGTGCCGGGACGGCGTGCAGGCCCGCCCACGGGTGACCGTCGGCCCAGCGGCCGTCGAAGAACGAGCGCAGCGCCAGCAGCTCCTGCGGGAAGTCGTCGGCCGACGCCCCTCGGCGTAGCGCCGAGGCGGTCGCCGGGTCGGTGCCGGGCGCCCGGCCCAGGCCCAGGTCGATGCGGCCGGGGTGCAGCGCCTCGAGCGTGCCGAACTGCTCCGCGACGACCATCGGCGCGTGGTTCGGCAGCATCACCCCGCCCGAACCGACCCGGATCGTCGAGGTGGCCGCGGCGATCGCGCCGATGAGCACGGCCGGGGCGCTGCTGGCCACCCCCGGCATGCCGTGGTGCTCGGCGACCCAGAAGCGCGTCATGCCCAGCCGCTCCGCCTCCTGGGCCAGCGCCACGGTGTCGGCGAGCGCCTGCCGGCTCGAGCCGCCGGACGGGACGGGGGACAGGTCGAGCACGGACATCGGCAGGGTCATCGGCAGGGGGGTCGTCGCGGCAGTCACCTCCCGTGCAACGCCGGACCGCCACAGGGCTTCCCCCGGGCGTCACCCGCTCGAGCGATCAACAGGTCCTGGCCCCGCGCCGACTGATGTCCTGTGATGCAGGTCCCCGAACTCCAGCGCCTGGCCAGGCAGTGCGACGGCGACCCCGGGTCCGCCCTCGTGCAGGTCCTGCGCCTGCTCTGCGAGCAGCTCGGCATGGGTCTGGCGGTCCTGGGCTCGGTGCACGACGGTGTGCACACGGCTCGGCTCGTGGTCAGTGCCCAGGACGGACGGCTCCGCGAGCTCGAGGGTTCGCGTCCGGTCGAGGACTCGTTCTGCGGCCTGGTGACCAGCGGCGGGCCGCTGGTCGTGCGCGACGTCGCGGACTGGCCGGACCTCGCCGCCATGCCGGTCGCACGCGCGCTCGCGGTGCGCTGCTACGCCGGGACGGTCGTGCGGGGGACGGACGGGCAGGAGGTCGGCGTCCTGGGGGTCCTCGGGCACCGCCCGCATGAGCGGCTCGACGCTCGCGATATCGCTGTCCTGGACGGCCTCGGCCAGGTCGTCGGGGTTCTGTACGAGGCCGTCCTGGCCGGGGTGTCCAGCGTCCCGCGTCAGCGGAGCGCGACCGACCTCGCCTCGATCGCCGAGACGGTCGGCCGGGCGCAGGACCTGGAGGGGCTGACCCGGCCGCTGCTCGACGCGCTGCACGAGCTCAGCGGCATCGCCTCGACCTACCTGACCGTCGTGCACGAGGCGGCGGGCGTGCAGGAGATCCGGTACTCGCGCAACGCCAAGCCCGGTTTCAGGCTGCCGGAGGGGCTCGAGGTCCCGTGGGGCGACACGCTCTGCAAGCGTGCGCTCGACGAGGGCCGCTCCTGCACCACCGACGTCCCCTCGGTCTGGGGCGACGCGCAGGCGGCGGCCGACCTCGGCATCGTCACCTACGTCTCGGTGCCCGTGCGCCTGAACGACGGACGGCTGTGGGGCACCCTGTGCGCCGCGGACGACGTCCCGCACGCCCAGGCCGCCGAGCAGCTCCCGACGCTGACGCTGTTCGCCCGGCTCATCGCCGCGGAGGTGGAGCGCACTGCCGTCCTCGACCGCGAGCGGGCCCGGGCCGACCGGGCGCGGTACGAGGCCGACACCGACGAGCTGACCGGCTGCTCGTCGCGCCGCACGGTCCGGCCCTGGCTCGAAGGGGCCCTGGACGCGCGTCGCCCCGGCGAGGTGATCGTCCTGGCCTTCGTCGACGTCGACGCGTTCAAGGCCGTCAACGACACCCTCGGTCACGCGACGGGCGACGCGCTGCTGGCGACGCTGGGCTCACGGCTGCTGGGCTCCGCCCGCCCCGGTGACCTGGTGGCCCGGCTCGGCGGCGACGAGTTCGTCGTCGGCGCTCGCCTGCCGCGGGGCACCGTCGTCTCGCTCGAGACCAGGGTGCGCCTGGCGGGCTGCTTCGTCCTGGGCAGCGACGACGCCCGGGTCGAGGTCCGCTGCTCGACCGGGATCGCCAGCTCCGACGACTGCCTCGACGCCGACGGCCTGCTCCGGTCGTCCGACGCCGCGATGTACCGCGACAAGCCGGGCGCGCGGGTCGCCTAGGAGCTACGAGGTGCGGAGCCGGCGGCGCAGCAGCACCGCGCCGAGGACCGCCAGGCCCGCCACCGTGACGGGCAGCGTCGCCCCGCCGGTCGCCGGCAGGGCCCCGCGCGCAGGCGCGGGCACCGCTGCCGCAGGGGCAGCGGCCACCCGCCCGGCCGCCGGGCTCGTACGCCCGGCGCTCACGACGTAGGTGCGCTGCGCGTCCGCCCTGATCTCGGCCGCGGTAAAGGGGAAGTCGACCCAGCGCTCCTGGCCGAACAGGCGCGTCTGGTCCGACGACGCGGCTCGGGTCGGGTCGGTCGACAGGCCGTAGGTGAGGATCGTCGAGGCGTCGACGCCCTCGTCGGTGAACGCGACGGCCTGGATGTGCGAGGAGCCGTAGGCCACCGGGTACAGCGCGTCGAGGTTGCTGGCTCCGGCGCCCGTGCTGAGCACGTTGGCGTTGCCGGTCCCGGCCGGTCCGCCGCCGACGGCGATGCGCGGGGCGCCCTCGTCGCCGGCGACCTGGAGGCTGCCGAGCGGGGCGTCGAGCGGGATCCGCTCCTCGGCCAGGAACGCGATCGCGTCGCGCATGGCCTGCACGACCGCGTCGGCGCCCTCGTCGAGGTCGCGCGGCGTGCCGACCGGGTCGGCGGCGTCGAAGGGGACGGTGAAGCGCTCCGCGGGCGTGCGCAGCCAGAACTCGCGGAAGACGTGCGCCCCGACGGCGTCGACGTCGTCCTTGCCCGTCCAGCCCCGCAGCACCTCGCAGGCGCGCCCGCCGCCGGCGGCCGCGCAGACGTCCTGGAGGTCGTCGTCCTGGCGGGCCAGCTCGGCGGCGAACACGCGGTTCTCGTGCTCGACGGCCTTGAGCTGCTCGATCGTGAACCGCCCCCGGGCGAGGCGGTCCATGACGTACCGGTAGACCATGCGGGTGCGGAGGGTGCGCTCGCACCGCTCGCAGCCGATGATGCGGGCGAACCCCTCGAGCGGCTGCGCCGGGTTCGGCAGCCAGTAGCTGTCGTTGGCGTTGACCACCCAGTCGCGGCGCACGGTGTCGGGCAGGTTCGCCGGGCCGAAGATGCCCGGACGGGCGGCGTCGGCGTCGTCGCGCCAGGCGCACTCGCCGTCGGCGCGCGCGCCGTCGAGCGCCGGGAGCCCGGCGAGCTGGACCAGCACCAGGCCGATCGGGGTGGCGCAGGACTGCACCAGGTCGTCCGGCACGTTCGGGACCACCGAGTTGTCGGCGTAGAGGGCGTCGCCCTTGCGGTCGGCGGCCATCGTGTTCACCCACGGGATGCCGGCCGTGCGGTCCTGGGCGGCGGCGAGCTCCCGCACGGAGCCCGACCGGCCCATCTCGAAGAACGCGTCGAGCGTCTTGAGGTGCTCGGCGTTGGCGTCGCGGATCGCGAAGAAGCTCGCGGGCGTCCAGCCCAGCAGGACGTCGGGCGAGTCGACGACGAAGCCCTGGTCGGTGCGGTACAGGTCCTCGACCACCTCGCCGACGCTGCCGTCCGCCTTCTTGACCGCGATGCGCACCTCGTCGCGCTGCAGCTCGCGGGGGCCGGACGTGGTGAGGTAGGTCGTGGGAAGCCCCGGCAGCGTGCGGTACTCGTACGGCGTGAAGCGGTAGGCGGTCGAGACCGTGTGGGTCCAGGCGACCTGGCTGTTCCAGCCGATGTTGACGACCGGCGCGCCGTTGAGCATCGCGCCGGCCACGTCGTAGACGCCGGGGATGGTGAGCTGGGCCTGCGTGAAGCGGTAGCGGCCGCGCCACGGGAAGTGCGGGTTGCCCAGCACCATGCCCCTGCCGGTCGTCGTCGCGTCGCCACCGAGGGCGGTCCCGTTCGAGCCGAAGGGGCTGGCGGGGTCCTTGCCGAGCCCCTTCAGCAGCGCGTCGCGCCCGGGCAGCACGGCCGGCACCGGCGCGAAGGACGTCACGACGCCGACCGGGAGGCCGGGGTCCTCGACGGTGGGCGGGGAGGCGTCGGCGATCTGCGGGACGAACACCCCCGCGGACGCCAGCAGGTTGGCGGCGTAGATGCCGTAGTAGAGGTCGAGCGGCTCGGCCTTGCGCACCCACGCCCCGCCGCGGCAGGCGGGGTCGGTGATGCCCCTCGCGCCGCCGACGGCGTCGAGGTAGCCGTTGATCCCCTGGACGTAGCCCCCGACCAGGGCGCGGACCTCCTTGCCGGGCCCGCGCAGCGGGTCGGCGAGCAGCGCTTCGACGACCTTGCGGTCCCGCAGGTTCCGAAAGACGGTGTCGGTCTGGAGGTTGGTGGCGTCCAGCGTCACCTGGTCGGTGTAGCGGGCGTCCGGCCCGAAGAACCGGGACCGCTCGCCGCGCCCCGTGACGAGCGTGTCGGCGAGCGTGCAGATGGTGTCCTCGGCGACCGCGTAGCCGTGACCGAAGCCCAGGCTCGTGAAGTCCCTCGCGGTGATGTGCGGGATGCCGTACGAGGTGCGCGTGATCGTCGCGGTGGGGACGCCGCCCGCCGGCGTCAGGACGTCGGCCGAGGCCGGCGCGGGGACGGCCAGCGCCGCGAGGGCGGTGAGCAGCAGGACGGAGGCGGGTCGGCGCATGGCGACCACTTCGACGGCCGCAGGCGGGTTCCTGCACCGTTGCTGCAGGGTTGCGGCTACCAGAGCTCGAGCGACTGCGTGAAGATGGCGGCCAGGTCCTCGCCGGTCACCTCGCGCGGGCAGGTCGCCAGCAGCCGCTGCTGCTTGAGGGCGCCCTCGACCAGCGGGTCGACGTCGCCCTCCCCGAAGCCGACGGCGCCGATGCCGTTCGGGATGTGGATGTCGCGCATGAGCGACGTCAGCACGTTCGGCAGGTGCTGCGACAGGTCGGACGGCCGGTCGGCGCCGGGCGACAGCAGCTCGGCGGCCCGCAGGTGCCGCTCGGGCGAGGCCTGGAAGGTGAAGCGGAACGCCGCAGGCGCGGTCAGCGACACCGACATGCCGTGCGGGACCATCGGCTCGTCGGCCGGGTAGTCCTTGGGGCGGAAGTCCTTGACCTGCCCGGCGATCGGGTAGGCGTTGGCGTGCGGGATGTGGACTCCGGCGTTGCCGAAGCCCATGCCTGCGAAGGTGGCCGCGATGGCCATGTCCGAGCGCGCCTGGTCGTCGTCACCGTGCAGGACCGCGGTCCGGAAGGACCCGGACAGCAGCGACAGCGCCTTCTCCGACCACATGTCCGAGATCGGGTTCGAGCCGCAGTACGGCACGCGCTGCTGGGGCTGCTTGCGCTCGTTCGTGGTGTACCAGCGCGCGGTGTAGCTCTCGAGGGCGTGGCACAGGATGTCCATGCCGGACGACGCGGTGACGCCGGCGGGCTGGGTGCGGGTCAGGTCGGGGTCGATGACCGCGAGCGTCGGCCGCAGCCGGGCGTGGCTGATGCCGGTCTTGACCTTGAGCGCCAGCACGTCCATCACGCAGATGGTGGTGCTCTCCGAGCCGGTGCCGGTGGTGGTCGGCACGGCCACGAGCGGCTTGAGCGGCTGGCTCGGCGCCTTGCCGCCGCCCACCGGGAGGTTGATGTAGTCCATCAGCTCGCCCGGGTTGGTCGTCATGAGGTTGATCGCCTTGGCGGTGTCGATCGCCGAGCCGCCGCCGACCGCGACGTAGGCGTCCCACGGACCGGACGCCCTCGCCGCGTCCACCGCCTGCCGGAGGCTGACGTCGGTCGGCTCGACGTGCACGCCGTCGAAGACCCGGGCCTCGATGCCGAACTGCGCCATCTGGTCGGCGACCCGCTGCGGCGTGCCGGTCGCCGCGACGCCCGCGTCGGTGATCACCAGCACGCGCTTCACGCCGTACTGGCTGAGGTCGTAGCCGATCTCGTCGCTGGCGCCGCTGCCGAACTTCAGCTGGGGCGCGCCGTAGGTGAAGACCGACTCGGGGTTCGCGGGGGCGGTGATGAGGGCGGGGCTGGTCATGTCGTGCCTTCCTGTCGGCCCGCCGTAGCGGGATCCCTCCGGAGCCGTACGAGGTCGAGGGCGAACTCGACGTAGTGGGCGGCGACCTGCTCGGGCGAGGCCGGGCCGGCCGTCGAGAACCACTGCGGCAGTGCCGTGCACATGGTGACCACGGCCCGGGCCGCCTCGTGCGGGCGGGTCGTGGCGAAGCGTCCTGCGGCGCAGCCCTGCACGACCTGGTCGTCGACCATCCGCTGCTGGTCGCGGCGCGCCGCGGTCACCCGGGCGCGGGCCGTCGGCCCCAGGCTGCGCATCTCGCTGGCGCCGATGAACCCGAGCTCCTGGCGGTGGGTGTGGAACAGCGCCAGGCACTCGACCAGCAGCGACAGGCGCTCGACCGGGTCGGCGCCCTCGGCGACCGCGGCGCGGCTGCGCGCGAGGAGGTCGTCCATCGCGAGGTCCAGCAGCGCGACCAGCAGCTCCTGCTTGCTGGCGTGGTGGTGGTAGAGCCCGGCTACGGACATCCCCGCCCGCTCGCTGATGTCGCGCACGGTCGCGCCGGCGTAGCCGAGCTCGAGGAAGGCGGCGAGCGCGCCGGCCAGCGCAGGCTCGACGGTCAACACCGGGAAGTCCCGCCAGCCGGCCCCGGTCGGCGGGGTGGGGCGCGACTTCGGGGCCGGGGCCCGGGGAAGCAGCTCGTCGACCGACACGTCGAGCAGCCCGGCGACCTGCGAGAGCCGCAACGCACTCAGGCGGGTGTGCCCGTTCTCCACGGCGCTCAGCGTCGCCGGGCTGACGTCCAGCTGGGCGGCGAGGCTGCGGAGGCTCACCCCACGGGCGACCCGGAACCGGCGGACGCGCGCGCCGAGGGCCCGGACGGGGTCCAGCTCGGTCACGGGCACGCACCCTCTCCGTTCGGCAGGGCTGAACGTCGTACGGGCACAACGACGGCACGCCTGGGCCGCCCTGCACGCTCGACAGTGTGCCGTCGACGTGATTGACACCACAAGACCTGCCCACCCAGACTCAACTGACCCACCGCCGACCGAGCACCTGCTCAGGTCGGCCAGCCGCTCCTGGAGGCCCCGTGACCGACCCGACGACGCCCACCCCGCCCTACCTCGGCGACCTGCTCGCCGACTCGCCCAGCAACTGGGGCAAGTGGGGTCCGGACGACGAGGTCGGCTCGCTGAACTACCTCGGCCCCGAGCAGGTCCTGGCCGCCGCTCAGCTGGTGACCTCGGGCAAGACGTTCACCCTGCAGCGCCTGATCGGCGACCCCAAGGGCGACCCCGTCTGGCCCGGCCGCACCCCTGCCGAGCGCACGCAGATCCTCGACGAGTCCACGTGGGACGGCGACGACGCGCCGGCCTACCCCGGCGGACTGCACTACGCCGACGACAAGATCAACGCCTTCCTGCAGGGGTCGACGCTGTACGACGGACTGGGCCACGTCTGGTACGGCGGCCAGTTCTGGAACGGCTACGACGCCCGCACCACCGTCGGCGGCCTGGAGCGGGCCAGCGTCGAGCCGATCGCCCAGCGCGGCGTCGTCGGCCGAGGCGTGCTGCTCGACATGGCGCGCTTCCGGGGCAAGGACAACCTCGCCGCCGCGGAGACGTTCACGCACGAGGACCTGCTCGCGTGCGCCGAGGCGCAGGGCACGACGATCCGGCCGCGCGACATCCTGGTGGTGCGCACGAACTTCCTGAAGCTGTTCTTCGACCTGGGGGAGGCGTTCTACGAGGACTTCTGCGAGCCGGGACTGGTCTACAGCCCGGAGCTCGTGCAGTGGTTCCAGGACATGGAGATCCCGAACCTGGTCACCGACACGATCGCCAACGAGGTCACGTTCGACCCGAACAACGGGGTGGCGCTCGTCCTGCACAACGCGCTGATGCGCAACCTCGGCGTGACGCTCACCGAGATCGCCGACCTCGAGGCGCTGGCCCAGGACTGCGCCGACGACGGGAAGTACGACTTCCTGTACGTCGCCGCTCCGCTGAAGGTCGCCAAGGGGAGCGGCTCGCCCGTCAACCCCGTCGCCATCAAGTAGGGAGAGCCCGTGAGCGCCTACGACGACCGTCCCTGGCTGGCCCAGTACCGCGACCAGCCGTCCGACTACCAGCTCGAGTTCCCCAACGCGCTGGACATGTTCCGGGCCGGCGTGGCGGTCGACCCGTCCGCCGTCGCCCTGAGGTACTTCGACGGCGTCCTGACCCGGCAGGAGCTCGACGAGCAGAGCGACGCCCTCGCCAGCGCCCTGCTGGCCCAGGGCTTCGCGGCCGGTGACCGCCTGGCCGTCTACCTGCAGAACGTCCCGCAGTTCGTGGTGTGCATGGTCGGCACCTGGAAGGCCGGCGGGGTGATGGTCTCCATCAACCCGATGAGCCGCACCCGCGAGCTGACCTACCTGCTCAAGGACAGCGGCGCGAAGGTGCTGGTCTGCCTCGAGCAGCTGTACGACGCCGTGGCGCGCGATGTCGTTCCGCAGACCGACGTGCAGCTGGTCCTGACCACCAGCGAGCTGGACTACCAGACCCGCAACGACGAGCGGCTGTTCAAGGGCCTCGAGCGGCAGCGCTTCGAGGGCACCAGCGACCTGCTCGAGCTGATCGGGCAGCACGCCGGCCAGACGCCGCCGCCGGTCGCCTTCGAGCTCGACGACGTCGCGTTCCTGACGTACACCTCGGGCACGACCGGCGTGCCCAAGGGCGCCATGAACACCCACCGCAACGTCGTGTTCACCGCCCAGGTCTACCGGGACTGGGTCCGGTTCGGACCGGGCGGGTCGATCTTCGGGATCGCCCCGCTGTTCCACATCACCGGCCTGATCGGCCACATCGCGGTCAGCATGCTCGCGCCGGTCCCGCTGGTGCTGGCCTACCGCTTCGAGCCGTCGGTCGTGCTCGACGCCCTGCTCGAGCACCGGCCGACGTACACGATCGGGGCCATCACGGCGTTCAACGCGCTGCTGCACACGCCGGGCTTCACGAAGGACCACTTCTCGTCCTTCACGTCGGTCTACTCGGGCGGTGCGGCGATCTCGCCGACGGCGGAGCAGGGCTTCCTCGCGGCGACCGGCAAGCAGGTCCACAACGCGTACGGCCTGACCGAGACGACGTCGCCGATGACGGTGACGCCCTTCGGCGCCCCCTCGCCGGTCGACCCGACCTCCGGGGCACTGTCGGTCGGCGTGCCGGCGCCGAGCACGATCGTCCGGATCGTCGGCGACGACGGCACGGACCTGCCGCTGGGCGAGGTCGGCGAGATCGTCGCCGAGGGCCCCCAGGTCGTCGCGGGCTACTGGCAGAAGCCCGACGAGACCGCGGCCAACCTGCCGGGTGGTGCGCTCAAGAGCGGTGACGTCGGCTTCATGAACCCCGAGGGCTGGGTATTCATCGTCGACCGCAAGAAGGACATGATCAACGCGTCCGGCTACAAGGTCTGGCCGCGCGAGGTGGAGGACGTCCTGGCCGAGCACCCGGCGGTGCGCGAGTCGGCGGTCGTCGGGGTGCCGGACGAGAAGCGGGGCGAGACCGTCAAGGCCTTCGTCAGTGTGAAGCCCGGCACGTCGGTCACGGTCGAGGAGCTCATCGCGCACTGCAGGGAGCGGATGGCCGCCTACAAGTACCCCCGCCAGGTGGTGCTCATGGACGAGCTGCCGAAGACGGTCACCGGCAAGATCCTGCGGCGCGAGCTCCGGGACGTGTGAGACCGGTCCGGCGCGGCGGCCTCAGCGCTTGCCGTCGCGCCGGACCGTCGCCTTCCGTCCCTTGATCATCGTGGCGCGCAGGGCCGAGATGACCTCCTCCGCAGCACCTTCGGGCACCTCGACCAGCGCGAAGCGCTCGGCGATCTCGATGCCGCCGATGTCGCGCCCGGACAGGCTGGACTCGCCGGTGATCGCGCCGACCAGGTCCTGCGGACGCACCCCCGCAGCCCGACCCAGGCCGATGAACAGCTTGGCCGTCGGGCCCTCGAGCACCCGACCCTTGCGCGCCGGGGCGCCGCCGGGACCGCAGGACGGCCGGGAGCCACCGCGGGTGCTGTCGTACGGGGCGCGCTCCTCGGCCCGCGCGGCCACCTGCGGGATGTCGGTGTCGTCGTCGTCGGCGCTGCCGCCGCCGGTGCTGGCCTCGTGCGCGAGTTTCACGGCGGCCGCCGCGACCTCCATGACGTCGAACTCGTCGGTGAGGGTCTCGACGACGGCGCGGAAGCCGTCCAGGTCGTCCTCGAGCAGGCTCTCGCGCAGCGCGGCGCGGGTCAGCTCGAGCCGCCGGGCCCGCAGGTCGGCGACGGTCGGGACCTTCTCCATGACGATCTTCTGGCCGGTGAGGCGCTCGATCGTCTTGAGCATCCGGTGCTCGCGCGGCTCGGCCAGCGTGATCGCCACGCCCTCGCGGCCGGCGCGGCCGACGCGTCCGATGCGGTGGACGTAGGCCTCGGGTGCAGCCGGGACGTTGTAGTTGACGACGTGCGTGAGGTGCTCCACGTCCAGGCCGCGGGCGGCGACGTCGGTGGCGATGAGCAGCTCGGTGGTCCGGTTGCGCAGCCGGTTCATGACCTTGTCGCGCTGCTCCTGGCTGAGCCCGCCGTGCAGCGCCTCGGCCCGGTAGCCGCGGCCGTTCAGCGTCTCCGACAGGCTGTCGACCTCCTCGCGCGTGCGGCAGAACACGATCGCAGCCTCCGGCGCCTCGACGTCGAGGACGCGGCCGAGCGCGGCCGGCTTGTGCGGCCGGGCGACGACGTAGGCGCTCTGCCGGACCTGCGGTGCGACGCCCTGCTCGGCCTGCTCACGCCGGATCTCGATGCGGACGGGGTTGCGTAGGTGCCGGCGGGCGACCTTCTCGACCCGGGACGGCATCGTCGCCGAGAACAGCACCGTCTGCCGGTCGTTCGGCGCCGCCTCGAGGATCGCGTCGATGTCCTCGGCGAAGCCCATGTCGAGCATCTCGTCGGCCTCGTCGAGCACGACGGTCAGCAGCCCGTCCAGGCGCAGGGTGCCGCGACTGATGTGGTCGATCACGCGACCCGGGGTGCCGACGACGATGTCGACGCCGCGCTCGAGCTCGCGCAGCTGGCGGCCGATCGGCTGACCGCCGTAGACCGGCAGCACGCGGGCGCCGTTGGCCGGACCGAACAGGTCCTTGCCGTACTTGTGGATCGCCTCGCAGACCTGCATCGCGAGCTCGCGGGTGGGCGCGAGCACCAGGGCCACCGGCCCGGCCCCGCGGCCGCGCTTCTCGAGCCGCTGCAGCAGCGGCAGCGCGAACGCGGCGGTCTTGCCGGTGCCGGTCGCGGCCTGGCCCAGCAGGTCGCGGCCCTCGAGCAGCGGCGGGATCGCCTCGCCCTGGATCGGCGTCGGCTCCTCGTACCCGAGGGCGGTCAGGGCGCCGAGCAGCTCGGGGCGAAGGTCGAGGTCGGAGAAGGTGCGGATCACCGCCCCAGTCTGCCCGCTGCTCTGCTCGTGCGGCTCAGGTCACCTGGTCCAGGTGCTCGGGTGCAGCCGCATGAGGTCGTCGAGGCTGTCGGCCTGCTCCGGCGTCTTGTCAGGGCGGTAGCGCAGCACCCGCGCGAAGCGCAGCGCGATGCCGCCGGGGTAGCGCGGGGAGGTCTGCACGCCGTCGACCGCGATCTCCACCACCAGCTCGGGGCGCACGTGCACCACCCAGGCGTCCTGGGCCGTCGCCAGCTCCAGCAGGCGCTCGGTCTGCCAGGCGAGCAGCTCGTCGGTGAGCCCCTTAAAGGTCTTGCCGAGCATGACGAACCCGTCGCCGTTGCGGGCGCCGAGGTGCAGGTTCGACAGCCGTCCGGTGCGGCGGCCGTGCCCCCACTCGGCGGCCAGGACCACGAGGTCGAAGGTGTGCACCGGCTTGACCTTGAGCCAGGCGCCGCCGCGGCGTCCGGCGTCGTAGGCCGCGTCGAGGTCCTTGACGACGACGCCCTCGTGGCCGCGCTCGAGCGCATCGGCGGCGAAGGCCTCGAAGCCGTCCTCGGCCCGCGGTGCGCGCCAGTGCGGGGGGACGGCTAGGGTCAGGGCCGCGGAGCGCTCCGACAGCGGCAGGCCGAGCAGGTCGTCGCCGTCGAGGTGCAGCACGTCGAAGAAGAACGGCGTCAGGGCGACCGGCCCGGTGCGACTGGCGGCCCGCGACGCCGTGACCTGGAACGGGTGCGGCGTGCCGTCCTCGCGCAGCGCGATCGCCTCGCCGTCGAGCACGACGGTCCGGACGTCGAGCGAGCGCGCCGCCGCGACCAGCTCGGGCACCCGGGCGGTGATGTCGTCGAACGTGCGGGTGAACACCCGCACGTCGGCGCCGTCGCGGTGCACCTGCACGCGGATGCCGTCCAGCTTCCACTCGACGACCGGCCGCGCGGTCCTGGCGAGCGCCTGGGCGAGGTCGGTGCCCGGCTGGGCGAGCATCGGCGCCAGGGGGCGGCCCACCTGCAGCCGGAACGCCGACAGGTCACCGCTCGTCATGGCCTCGGTCGCCACCACGGGCAGCGAGCCGGTGAGCATCAGGGCGGTGCGCACGGCGGGCAGCGGCAGTCCGGAGGCCTTCGCGACGGCGTCCGTCACCACCCCGAGCAGGGCCCCCTGGCGCAGCTCACCGCTGACCAGGCCCGCGAGCAGGCGCTGCTCCGCGGCGGTGGCGCGCTGGAAGATCCCACCCAGCAGGGACCTCCGCGTCGTGGCCGAGCCCGTGCCGGACGACGTGGACATCGCCGCGAACGCCGCGTCGACCTCCGCGAGGGTCAGGGAGGGCTCGTCGGCAGGGCCGGGGAGGCCGGACAGCGACCGGTGGCCGACGCCGGTGCGCCGCTGCGGCAGCTCGCCCGACAGGTAGGACACCGCCAGGCCGACCTCGGTCGGCCCCGCCTCGCGCAGGGCGGCGGCCAGCAGGGCGACCTTGGTCGAGCGGGCGGCGGTCGCACCGACGGCGACGGAGGCCTCGGCGAGCACGGTGAGCAGCACGCCGCCATGCTGCCGCCTCACGCGTGGGAGCGCCTCACTCGTGCGAACGGGGTGCCCGGCCCACCGGCTGCGTCGGTCGTGGGAGCAGGGGCTCGCGGCGCGACCAGGGGCGCACGACCGGCTCGCCGACCGCGACGTGCACCGGCTCACCGGACAGCAGCAGGTCCACCGAGTCGTCCGGGCCCTCACCCGCCCGCACGCTGCAGCGCACCTGCTCGCGGTCGACGTCCACCTCCAGGCGCAGCCCGTGCCAGCGCAGGTGGAAGACCAGCCGGCCCAGGCCGTCGGGCAGGTGCGGGTCCAGCCAGAGGACGTCGCCGCGCAGGCGCAGGCCGCCGAAGCCCTCGACCAGCGCGCCCCAGACGCCGGCGAGGGCAGCCAGATGCAGGCCGTCCGCGGTGTTGCCCTGCAGGTCGCGCAGGTCGGTCAGCGCCGTCTCGTGCAGGTAGTCGTGGGCCAGCTCGAGGTGGCCCACCTCGGCGCACATCACGGCCTGGGTGGTGGCCGACAGCGAGGAGTCGCGGACGGTCCGGCGCTCGTAGTAGTCGACGTTGCGCGCCTTCTGGTCGTCGGTGAAGTGCTCGCCGCACCAGTGCATCGCCAGCACCAGGTCGGCCTGCTTGAGCACCTGCGCCCGGTAGAGCCGGACGTACGGCGCGGTGAGCAGCAGCGGGTAGTCGTCCTGCTTGCCCTCGAAGTCCCACTCGGCGTAGCGGGTGAAGTTCTGGCACTGCGGGTGCACGCCCAGTCCCTCGTCGTAGGGGAGGTGGACGTGCTCCGCGGCGCTGCGCCAGGCCGAGGCCTCCTCCATGGTCACGCCGAGGTCGCGGGACTGCTGCGGGTGGCGCGCGCAGGCGTCCGCCGCAGCGCGCAGGTTGCGCGCCGCCATCAGGTTGGTGAAGCAGTTGTCGTCGACCACGGCGGTGTACTCGTCCGGCCCGGTCACGCCGTCGACGTGCCAGGCGCCGCGGGAGTCGTGGTGGCCGAGCGCCACCCAGAGCCGGGCCGTCTCGACGAGCAGCTCGAGCCCGCAGTCGACCTCCAGCGACAGGTCGCCGGTCGCCACCCGGTAGCGCTCGAGGGCGTACGCGATGTCGGCGTTGACGTGGAACGACGCCGTCCCCGCCGGCCAGTAGGCCGAGCACTCCTGGCCGCGGATCGTCCGCCACGGGAAGGTGGCGCCGGGCATGCCCAGGGTGGACGCGCGCTCCCGCGCCATGGGCAGGGTCGCGTGCCGCCAGCGCAGGGCGTCGCCGGCCGCCGCGGGCGCCGTCCAGGTCAGGACCGGCAGGACGAACCCCTCGGTGTCCCAGAAGGCGTGGCCGTCGTAGCCCGGCCCGGTGAGGCCCTTGGCGGGCAGGGCTCGCTGCTCGGCCCGCGCCCCCGCCTGCAGGACGTGGAAGAGCCCGAAGCGGACCGCCTGCTGCACGACCGGGTCGCCCTCGACCTCGACGTCGCCGGCGTCCCAGAAGTCGTCGAGGTGCGCGCGCTGGCTGCGCACGAGGCCGTCCCAGCCGCTGACGGCGGCCCCGCGCAGGGCGGCCGCCACCTGGTCGCGCAGCGCCGCGGACGTCCTCATGCTCGACCACCCGTAGGCGAGCATCTTGTCGACCCGCAGCCGCTGCCCGGGCTGCAGCGCGCACACCAGGGTGGTGCGCACCCAGTCCTCGCGCACGTCGGTCTCCTCGTCGACGGTCGACGGCGCGTCGACCTCGTGGTGCATCCCGGCGGCGACGAGCAGGCCGCTCAGGCGGGCGCGGTGCAGCAGCAGAGCGCCGTGCTGCTCGAGGTCGCGGTCGACCGCGATGAGGGGCGACTCCAGCGCCGCCGAGACGCGCGGATCGTCCGAGACCGGCGGCGTCCACTCGTTCGCGACCATCTCGGACTGCACGATCACGCGGGTGTCGGCGTCGACCGCCTCGACCTCGTAGGAGATCGCCGCGACCGCCCGCTGGGCGAACGACACCAGCCGGGTCGACCGCACCCGCACCCGCCGGCCGGCCGGTGATACCCAGTCCGCCGAGCGGCGCAGCACGCCGGCCCGCAGGTCGAGCACCCGCTCGTGCGCGAGCAGGGTGCCGTACCGGACGTCGAACGGCTCGTCGTCGACCAGCAGCCGGATGAGCTTGCCGTTGGTCACGTCGACGACCGTCTGGCCCGACTCCGGGTAGCCGTAGCCGGCCTCGGCGTAGGGCAGCGGCCTCAGCTCGTAGAAGGAGTTGAGGTAGGTGCCGGGGATGCCGTGCGGGTCGCCCTCGTCGAGGTTGCCGCGCAGGCCGACGTGGCCGTTCGACAGCGCGAACACCGACTCGGTCTGCGCCAGGACCGACAGGTCGAGAGCGGGCTCGCGCACGACCCACGGCTCGACCGGGAACGGGCCCTTGCCCCTCATCGCCGCCCGCTCACAGCAGCTCCCGCAGGTCCTCGACGACCACGTCCGCCCCGTGGGTCCGCAGCGCCAGCGCCTGCCCGACCCGGTCGACGCCGACGACGAGCGCGAAGCCGCCGGCGCGGCCGGCCTGGACGCCGGACAGCGCGTCCTCGACGACCACCGCCTGCGACGGCAGGACCCCCAGCTCCGCCGCGGCGGCGAGGAAGGTGTCGGCGGCGGGCTTGCCCGGGAGGTCGCGCTCGCGAGCCGTCACGCCGTCGACCCGGACGTCCACCAGCTCGGCGAGCCCGGTGACCTGCAGCACCTGAGCGGTGTTGGCGCTGGAGGACACGACGGCCGTCCTGAGGCCGGCGTCGCGGGCGGCCTGCAGCAGCCGGCGGCCGTCCTCGAGCACGGTCACGCCGTCGCGCTGGATGCAGGCCAGCAGCTGCTCGTTCTTGCGGTTGCCGAGCCCGTGCACCGTCTCGGCCCCGGGCGGGTCCTGCGGGTCGCCCTCGGGCAGCTCCACGCCGCGGCTGGCCAGGAAGGCGCGCACGCCGTCCTCGCGGCGCTTGCCGTCGACGTGGCGCAGGTAGTCGGCCGCCGGGTCGAACGGCACGAAGCCCTCGCCGTCGCGCTTCTCGAGGAACTCGTCGAACATCGCCTTCCACGCGCTGTTGTGCACGGCGGCGGTGTCGGTGAGCACCCCGTCGAGGTCGAACAGCAGGGCCAGGACTCCAGCGGGCAGCTGCACGGGTCACCTCCTCCGCTCCTGCCTCAGCAGAGCGCGCGGGGGCGCCGCAGATCCCGTCTAGCCTGGAGAGCCGGATGACCACGACCTCGGAGCGGCTCGCGCCCTTGCTGCTGAAGGACTCCCAGCGCCTCGGCCGGCAGCTCGCGCAGGGCGTGCGCGACCAGGAGCGCTTCGACCGCGACCTGGCCGCCGCCGAGGAGCGGCTGGCGGTCCGGCTCGCCGCCGTGCCGCGGATCAGCTACCCCGAGCAGCTCCCGGTCAGCCAGCGCAAGGACGACATCGCGGCAGCGATCCGCGACCACCAGGTCGTGATCGTGGCGGGAGAGACCGGCTCGGGGAAGACGACCCAGATCCCGAAGATCTGCCTCGAGCTGGGCCGAGGCGTGCGCGGCCTCATCGGCCACACCCAGCCGCGCCGGCTGGCGGCCCGGTCGGTGGCCGAGCGCATCGCCGAGGAGCTCGAGACGCCGCTGGGGAGCGCGGTCGGCTACACGGTCCGGTTCCACGACCAGGTCGGCGAGGGCACCCTGGTCAAGCTGATGACCGACGGCATCCTGCTGGCCGAGATCCAGCGCGACCGCACCCTCTCGGCGTACGACACGATCATCATCGACGAGGCCCACGAGCGGTCGCTCAACATCGACTTCCTGCTCGGCTACCTCAAGCAGCTGCTGCCGCGCCGCCCCGACCTCAAGCTCGTCATCACGTCCGCCACGATCGACCCCGAGCGGTTCGCCTCCCACTTCGGCGGCGCGCCGATCATCGAGGTGTCGGGCCGCAGCTTCCCCGTCGAGGTCCGCTACCGGCCCTTCCGCGACGACGACACCGACCAGGTGCAGGCGATCGTCGAGGCGGTCGACGAGCTGTCGGGCGAGGGCCCCGGCGACGTCCTGGTGTTCCTGTCCGGCGAGCGCGAGATCCGCGACACCGCCGACGCGCTCCGGGCGTCGGTGCCCGAGGGCACGGACGTCCTGCCGCTGTACGCCCGGCTGTCGGCGGCCGAGCAGCACCGCGTGTTCGCGCCGCACTCCGGACGCCGCGTCGTCCTGGCGACCAACGTCGCCGAGACGTCGCTGACCGTCCCCGGCATCCGGTACGTCGTCGACCCGGGCACCGCCCGCATCTCGCGGTACAGCCAGCGGACCAAGGTCCAGCGGCTCCCGATCGAGGCGATCAGCCAGGCCTCCGCGACCCAGCGGGCCGGTCGCTGCGGCCGCGTCGCCGCCGGCGTGTGCATCCGGCTGTACGAGCAGGAGGACTTCGACGCCCGGCCGGAGTTCACCGACCCGGAGGTCCTGCGCACCAACCTGGCCAGCGTCATCCTGCAGATGACTGCCCTGGGCCTGGGTGACATCGAGGCGTTCCCGTTCGTCGAGCCGCCCGACCGTCGCAACATCAAGGACGGCGTCGACCTGCTGCGCGAGCTCGGCGCGCTGGAGAAGCCCGTCGACGGGCGTCCGCAGCGGCTGACCCCGATGGGACGCACCCTCGCGCAGCTCCCCATCGACCCGCGGCTGGCACGCATGGTGGTCGAGGCCGACCGCAACGGCTGCGTGCGCGACGTCCTGGTCATCGCCGCGGCGCTGTCGATCCAGGACCCGCG
>JAOPVV010000426.1 GCA_025966005.1 Frankiales bacterium | reverse complement strand
GGGGCAGGGGCAGGGGGTCCGGGCGGCACAGGGGTCACCGGGCCATGCTGCCCGAGCCGACGTCCGTCACGCTCCCAGCCGTCACGCGCCGGTGCGCAACCGCGCGTACCCGACGAGGTCGCGGAAGCCGCCGGCCCGCCACTGCGCGCCGCGCAACAGGCCCTCCTCGGTGAAGCCGGCCCGCACGGGAGCCGCCCGCTCGGCGGCGTTCTCGGCGTCGGTGCTGGCCTGCACCCGGTGCACCGCCGTGGTGCAGAACAGGTAGCGGCGAGCCGCCGCTGCGCCCGGCTGCCGTGCCCCCGGCCGCGGGACTCCGGCCGGGATCGAGATCCCGATGTCGAAGGCCTGCGAGCCGGACGTGGGCCCGTACGCCACCGGCGCCACGACACGGTGCCGATAGGGACGTCGGCGTCGTCGGTGACGACCAGCTCGCCGCCGCCCCCCGGGGAGCACCGCCGCTCGACCCGGACCGGACCGGGTGGCGGCGGTCCGCTCCAGTCCTCGAACGGCGAGGCGGGATCGGCCTGCCAGCGCGCCAGCAGGTCCTGCTCCTGCGCCCTGGCCGCCCGCAGCCGGGTCACCGCACGCTCACCGCCGTCCCCTCACCGCTCGCTCACTCCCGGAGCCTCACCACAGCGCCGGGTGCCGGTCGACCCACGGCGTGGCCTGCTCGAGCTGGGCCGACAGGCGCAGCAGGGTCACCTCGTCGGCCGGCCGTCCGACCAGCATGACCCCGACGGGCAGCCCGTCCCCGGTGTGGTGCAGGGGCACCGAGACCGCCGGCTGGCCGCTGGTGTTGTAGACGGCGGTGAACGGCGTCCAGCCGATCATCCGGTCGAACTCGGCGCGGGGGTCGCCGGCCTCGCGGAACCAGCCGACCGGCGCCGGCAGCTGGGCCAGCGTCGGGGTGAGGACCACGTCGTACGCCGAGGTGGCGGTGATCGCGGTGCGGCTGGCGAGCTGCAGGGCCGCGAGCGCGCCGGTGAACTCGGTCGCGGTCGTGGCGCGCCCCCGCGCGCGCAGCCACTGGGTGAGCGGCCTCAGCTCGCCCTCACGGGCCGGGTCGCACGGCACGCCGGCGGCGCTGACCGACCAGACGGTCTCGAACGACGGCACCAGTGAGCGGTCGAACGGCGAGGCGATGTCCTCGACGTCGTGACCGAGCTCGACCAGCAGGGCACCGGCCCGCTCGTAGGCCGCGACGACCTCCGGGTGGAGCCCCTCTGTGGCCAGCCCGTTGTCGCAGTAGCGGCCGATGCGCAGCCGTCCGGGCTCGCGGTCGCACTCCGACAGGTAGGTGGCGTCGTGCGGCGGCGCCCAGTGCGGGTCGCCCGGCATCGGCCCGGCCATCGCGTCGAGCAGGGCGGCGGCGTCGCGGACGGTCCGGGCGAGCGGACCGTTCACCGCGAGCCCGGTGACGTCGCCGACGAAGGGACCGGCGCTGATCCGTCCGCGGGCCGGCTTGATGCCGAACAGCCCGTTCACGCTGGCAGGGATGCGGATCGAGCCACCGCCGTCGCTGCCCTGCGCGAAGGGCAGCAGGCCGGACGCGACGGCGGTGCCGGCGCCCCCGCTGGAGCCGCCTGCCGAGCGGGTCAGGTCCCACGGCGTCCTCGCCGGCGGCGCGACCTCGGGCTCGGTGTAGCAGGGCAGCCCGAACTCGGGGGTGTTGGTCTTGCCCAGGCTGATGGTGCCGGCCGCGCGCAGCCGGTCGACGACGTGGTCGCTGAACGGTGGCACGAAGTCGGAGAACAGCGGCGAGCCGAGCCGGGTGGGGACCCCGGCGGTGAGGTTGAGGTCCTTGACCCCGATCGGCACGCCGTGCAGCGGCGGCAGGTCGTCACCGGCCGCGACGGCGGCGTCGGCCGCCCGGGCCTGCGCCCGCGCCGCTCCCAGCGTCAGGGTGACGAAGGCCCCCACGGTGGCGTCGTGCCGCGCGATCCGCTCCGCGTAGTGCTCGACCAGGTCGAGCGACGAGACCTCGCTGCGGCGCACGGCCGCTGCCTGCTCCAGGGCCGTCAGGTCGTGCAGCTGCGTCATGGCTCGGAACGTAGTGCCGCCACGGCGACCCCGTGACCCCTACCGTGCAGCCATGCCACGCCGCGCTGCCCTGTCCCTGCTCCTCGTCGCCGGGGGCCTCGCGCTCGTGACCGTCGTGCCGGGCGGCCAGGCGGCGGGGTCGGCCCGCTCGCAGGTCGCCCTCGTCGCGACGCCTCCGATCGGCCGGGTCGCGCAGGTGGTCAGCACCGCCGAGCAGGCGCCGACCCCGCAGGGCCGGTGCGGCCCCGGCTCGGTGCCCGAGCCGGGTCTGCAGGGCCGGGTACCGGACGCCACGCCGGTGGGCTACCGCTGCAACGTCGAGGTGGTCGGCACGGCGGGCGAGTCCGGCGGCTTCAAGGTGGAGCGCTACGTCGACGCGGCCGGGCACGAGTGCGCCTACTACGACACGACGCTGGTCTTCCCGACCAACGCCGTCAACATCACCTCGGGCGAGCTGACCGGGGTCGCGGTGCTGGACATGAGCGACCCGGCGAACCCGGTGCGCACGACCACCCTGGTCACGCCGGCGATGCAGAGCCCTCACGAGTCGCTGCTGCTCAACAAGAAGCGCGGGCTGCTGGCCGCGGTGGCCGGCAACCTCGTCTTCGCGCCGGGACAGGTCGACCTCTACGACGTCAGCGCGGACTGCCGCGCACCGGTGCTCGCGAGCACCCTGCCCGTCGGGACGCTCGGGCACGAGAGCGGGTTCGCCCCCGACGGGAACACCTTCTACACCGCCTCCCTCGGCGGCGGGACGATCACCGGCATCGACGTCACCGACCCTGCCGCGCCGGAGGTGGTCTGGCTCGGGCGCTTCGACACCCACGCGCTGTCGATCAGCGACGACGGCAACCGGGCCTACCTCGCGGCCGGCGCCGGCTTCCCGCGCAACGAGATCGGGCTCCCCGCCGCGCTGTCCGGCCTCGTGGTGCTCGACATCAGCGAGGTGCAGGCCCGGGTCCCGGACCCGCAGACCCGCATCGTCGGCAGCACGACCTGGCCCAACGTCACGATCCCGCAGGCCGCCCTGCCGTTCACCGTCGACGGCAAGCCCTACCTCATCGAGTCCGACGAGTTCTCGACCGACGACGCGGGCCGCGTCGCCTCCAACGGCCCGCACGTCGGAGCGGCGCGCATCATCGACGTCTCCGACGAGACGGCGCCGCAGGTGGTCTCGGACCTGCGGCTGGAGGTGAACGAGCAGGAGAACCGCGCGACCGTGGCCGGCGACCCCGGCGCCACCAGCCCGACCGGCGGCTACGCCGGGCACTACTGCGCGATCCCGCAGCGGGCCGACCCGGGCATCGCAGCCTGCACCTTCCTGGCGTCCGGCCTGCGGGTGTTCGACATCCGCGACCCGCGCAAGCCGGTCGAGATCGCCTACTTCGTCGCACCCACGGACGGCGGGCCGAACGCGGCGCTGGCCAGTGCGAGCTTCGTCCCCGAGCGCTCGGAGGTCTGGTACTCCGACGGCGACCGCGGCTTCTACGTGCTGCGGCTCACCAACGGGGTGTGGCCGGCTGCGCGCCCGGCGGCCGCACCGTCGGCCGCGGCCCCGGCTCCCCCGGTGCAGGCACCGCCG
>JAOPVV010000365.1 GCA_025966005.1 Frankiales bacterium | reverse complement strand
CGGGGCCGCCTGCGGTGCGCCGGGCAGGCTCACCGCCGCGCCGACGGGGGCGTTGGCCAGCAGCCAGTCGCGCGCCGCACCGTGCCCGGAGAGCACGACGCCGTCGGCGGGGATCGCAGTGGCGGGTGCGTAGGACGGCTGGCGGTCCCGCAGGGCGGTGACGCGGCCGCCGACGACCACGGCCTCGGCGCCCCAGGTGTTGGTCGGGGTGACGGCACCGCTGGTGCGGGTGTAGAGCACGAGGGTGTCGGCGGCGCGGTAGACGTCGGTGCCGCTGAGGGAGAAGGTGCGCGACCCGATCTGGACGGTGCCGGCACTGCTCGACGCGACCGGTGCCGTCACGGCGTTCGCGGCAGTGCTCCCGGCGAAGAGCAGGGAGCAGGCCACAGCAGGGATCAGGAGACGTGAGCGCCACACAGGTGTGGACATGTTGGACAACCTTTGGAAGGGGACATGGACTCCCCTGCGTGATCGTCGGATCACGCAAAGTGCTGAAGTGCGAATGGCACGTGACCTGCCCCGCAGTGCGTGACGAGCTCTGCGCGGGCACGTCCGGAGCGCCTACGGGCGCGCCGGCGCCCCTGCCAGACCCGGCGTCGACCGGCCGTCCGACCCGTCCGCGGGACCGTGCGACGACGCTCGGGACTCCCGCCGCATGAGCACGAGCACGCGCCACCAGACGAGCGGCGTGACGACGCACTGCGCCAGCGACAGTCCGAGCGCCGCCCCGGCCGCGTCCCCCAGCTGCAGGCCGGTCAGGCCGAGGACGAGGAAGCCCGGCGCCAGGACGAGCGAGATCAGGAACGTCTCCTTGGCGAAGCCGCGGGCGACCATCAGCGTCGTCGCGCCGAGCCCGGTGCCGACTGCCACGACGCCGAGCAGGGTGGCCGGCAGGACCTCCTGCGCGTTCGACCAGCTGTCGCCCAGCAGGCTCTCGCCGACGCTGTCCGGCAGGTAGAGCAGGGTGAGCCCCCACGCCACGTCGGCGAGCACCATGAGCGCCGAGATGGCGACGGCGGCCTTCAGGGCGGCGGCGCCGCCGAGCTGGCGCCGGGAGATCTCCGGCAGGGCGAACGCGGAGATGCTGTAGCCGAGCAGGTTCAGCGGGCCGAGCACCACCTGGGCCGCCCGCAGCGCGCCGACGTCGGACGGCTCGCCGAGCCCGGCGATGAGCAGCATGGTCAGCTGGTTGGCTCCCATCACAGCGAGGAAGCTCGCGGCGTAGTAGCCGACGAGGTCCCGCTGCTGCCGCATCCACGACACGCTGCTGCGGACCTGCGGGTGCCCCCGGAACTGGAAGCCTCCGAGCACGGCCGCCACCAGCGCCGCCCCGCCCCACCCCACCAGCATCGCGACCGCGCTGCGCTGGTCGAGCAGCAGGAAGCAGCCGACCAGCGCGAACTGCGCGACGCCCCAGGCCACGTCGTTGACCAGGGCCGCTGCCGGGCGGCCCTCGCTGACGAACACCGCCCGCCACATGTCCTGCAGCAGCAGACCGGGCAGCAGCACCCCGATGGCGACGAGGCACGCCCCGGTCGGCCCGCCGAGCAGGAACCCGCTGGCCAGGGTCACCCCGCCGGCGACTGCTCCGAGCGCTGCCGCGGCGCCGGTCGCGGACCGGGACGCGTCGTGGAACGCCGCGGTCCCCTGGGACGCGTACCGCACCACGAGCGGCTGCGCGATCAGCGCGCGTCCGGCGCCGACGAGGAACGCGTAGACGGTGAACGCGACGGCGAACGCCCCGAACCCGTCCGCGGACAGCGAGCGCGCCACCAGCAGCGACAGCAGGAGGTTGGTGCCGCTGGAGACGACCTGGTCGAGGACGTTCCAGGTGGCTCGCCCCGTCAGCTGCCGGACTCCGCTGCGGCTCATGGCCTGCGTCCTGCATGCCGGCGTGCCGCACCCCGTCGAGGGGGCGGCGGCGGGGTGGACGGGCGCACGATCGGCGGAACGTACCAGCAGTCGCGCGCGGCCCCGGACGGCTGCCCCGGGAGGTATCTCGTGGTGGGTCGCATGCCCTGTGTGAGCGACCTGACGGCCGGAACGGCGCCTCGAGGGAGATCCACATCGACAGCCTGGTGTACCTGAGCCTGGGGGAAGGCCGCCACGTCGACGAGCTGCGGTTCTCCGTCCTCAGCGCGGCGCGCTTCGCCCCCGGCGGCTGGGACGTCCGCCTGTACACCGACCGGCCGGACGCCTTCGCCGGGCTCCCGGTCTCCGTCCGGCACGTCGACGACGCCACGGCCGCAGGGTGGTCCGGCACCGCCGGCTACGTGTACCGGTCGAAGATCGAGGCGCTCGCGGAGACCCTCCGCTCCCCCGGCGTGCAGCGTGCCGCGATCATCGACGGGGACACCTACTTCACGCGGTCACCGGCCGAGCTGTTCGCCGGGGTGTCTCCCGCCAGGACGGTCATGCACCTGCGCGAAGGACGGCCGGCGCCGCCCGAGGTGGCTGCCCTCGAGCAGGTCCTGTCCCGTTGTCAGCCGGTCGACCTCGCCGGCGTCCCTTGGGGGATGACGTCGCAGGAGACCCTGTGGAACAGCGGGGTGGTGGCCCTGCACACCGTCGACGTCGACCTGTGCGCCGAGGTCGCCCACCTCACCGACCAGCTCCTCGACCAAGGCTTCGCCGAGTTCTCGCACACCGCGGAGATGGTCGCGTTCGGCGTCGTCCTGGGCCGGCGCACGCTCCTCGGCGAGTGCCACGGCGCGGTCACGCACTACTGGCAGACCGAGTTGCGCAGCCGCTTCCGTCCTCTGCTCCAGCAGGCGTGGGCCGATCCTTCGCTGCGTCAGGACGAGGCCTTCGACCGGCTGTGGCGCCGGCGGCCCCGGCTGGGCCCGTCGGGCCGGGCGAAGTTCGTGGCCAAGCGCCTCGCCGCCAAGGTCGGCGTCGAGCGCTGAGCCCGGTCAGGCGCCCGCGCGCGCCTCGGGCCCGGCCTGCCGGTCTCGCCACCAGGCCTCGGTCTCGGCCGCCAGGGCCGGCCAGTCCCTGCCGTCGCTGATCAAGCCGGTCTCCATGTGCGTGGCCACCGGGACGGCCGGTCCGTAGAGCAGCCGTCGCCGTGTCGGACGGCGGACCGCACTGGCCTGTCCGAGGAGGCGGACGGCGGCGAGCGCCGCCACGCGGGCGGCCCTGCGATGTGCAGGTGTGCCGGCCGGGGCGGGGTCGGGCAGGAAGGTGTCGCGCAGGCTGAACGGCGGGCGGCCCTGGACGACCATGCAGGTCGCGTGGTCCCAGGCCCCGCCCGTGAAGGGCAGCAGGCTGAGCCGGGCGTGGTCGACGAGCAGGGCGCCGACACGGACGGCGAACGAGCTGGTGGTGCTGTCGAACGGCACCCAGGACTGCCCGCTCGCAGAGGAGTCCGGGCCCTGCTGGCCGTACGTCGTCGGGCGTGCGGTCGAGGGTTGCCCGTACACGGCGAAGTAGTCGACCGCGGTCCAGCGGCGCGCGGCCTGCACGACCTCCTGGAGCGCGGTCGGGACGAGCAGGTAGTCGTCCTCCAGCAGCAGGACGAGGTCGTCCGGCGGCCACCCCCGCCGCTCGGCGAGCCGGAGCGCCCAGCGCAGCGACCCGCGGTTGCTGCCCTTGTCGATCCTCAGCACCTCGTGGCCGGCCCGGTGCATCAGCGACAGCCGCTCCTCCGGCACCGGGCCGTCGTTGACGAAGAGCACCTCGACGTCGCCGTCCACCGCCTCGACCGCGCGCACGAGCGAGGTCAGCGCCAGGACCTTGCTGTACCAGTCCGGCCGACCCTTGCGGTTCTCGCCGCCGTAGGAGCGGTACACGACGTGGAGCGCGGCGGGCCCCGGGGGCTCCTGCTCCGCGCACGTCATGAGCCCTCCGCCGGCGTCGAGGCCCTGTCGTCACGTGACGTCGCGCGGCAGGGTCCACCATCGTAGGGGCCTGGACGGCGCTCCTGCCCTACCCGATCAGGGGATCGCCCCCGTGATACGTCCGCGCGGGTCATCCCTGCCGCGCCCGGCGCCAGGCCAGGCCGGTGGCGAGCACGGCGACGGGCAGCACGGCGAGGTCGGCGACCGTCACGCCGTTGCCGGGCACGACCACGAGCAGCGTCCGGCCCTCGGCCGGGGCGTTGCACAGGAGCCAGGCGGCCGCTCCCGCGCAGGCCACGCCCACGGCGAGGACGTCCAGGACCGCCGCGCGCAGCGCCGCCACGCACAGCAGGGTTCCCGCCGTGAGCACACCCAGCGTCAGCACGTAGAGCTGCTTCTCCCGGGCGTCCCCGGCCAGGGCCCAGGGCAGCAGGTCGATCAGGGCCTGCATCAACGGCCGCCGTCCTGCACGTGGTCACCGACGGCCACCGGCACGCCCAGATGCGGGACGGGCCCCGACACGAGGCCGCGGAGGTCAGCGGTGCTGACGTCCAGCAGCGAGGACGTGACCAGCCGCCTCGCCGCCTCCTGCACGAGCACGCCGGCCACGTCGGGCACGGCGACGACGGCGCAGCCCGCTGCCTCGCCGCTGGCGATGCCGGACGGCGAGTCCTCCAGGACCACGCACCGGGCAGGGTCGACGCCGAGGTGCAGCGCCGCCGTGAGGTACGGCTCGGGGTGGGGCTTGCCGTGGACCACCTCATCGCCGGCCAGGGTGACCGCGAACGGACCGAGCCCGGTCGCGAGCGCGGCGTCGACCAGGACCCGGTAGGACGAGCTGACCAGGGCCATCGGGACCCCCTCGGCCTCGATCTCCTGCAGCAGGCGCGCCACACCGGGCAGCAGCGGCAGGGCCGAGTCGAACAGCTCGACCATCCGCTGCAGCAGCCACGCAGAGGTCTCAGCCACCTGCGCCGCGGACGGCTCCACCCCGAAGTAGGCCAGGATCGCGGGGACGGCGACGTCCAGCCGGGTGCCGACGACCAGTGCCTTGACCTCGTCGGTCCACGTGCCGCCCAGCGAGACGGCGAGCTCGCTCTCGGCGACGGTCCACAGGGGCTCGCTGTCGACCATCAGCCCGTCCATGTCCCACAGGACGGCGGCGAGCGTCATCGGGCGGGACCGGTGGTGGTGATCGGCGGCACTAGCGGGCGGCGAAGTACTTGGCCTCGGGGTGGTGCAGGACGATCGCGGCGGTCGACTGCTCGGGCACGAGCATCGACTCCTCCGAGAGGTGGACCCCGATGCGCTCCCACTCCAGGAGCTCCTGCACCTTGTCCTGGTCCTCGACGGCCGGGCAGGCCGGGTAGCCGAAGGAGTAGCGCGAGCCCCGGTAGGCCTGCTTGGACAGCATCTTCTGCAGGTCGCCGGAGTCCTGCGCGCCGAAGCCGAGCTCGGCCCGGATCCGCGAGTGCCACAGCTCGGCGAGGGCCTCGGTGAGCTGCACCGACAGGCCGTGCAGCTCGAGGTACTCGCGGTAGGCGTTGCGCTGGAACAGCTCGTTCGTGACCTCGGAGACGTGCGCCCCCATGGTGACGACCTGGAAGGCCACGACGTCGGGCTCGCCGGAGTCGCCGGCCCGGAAGAAGTCCGACAGGCACAGCCGGCGCTCGCGGCGCTGGCGCGGGAAGACGAACCGGCAGCGCTCGTCGCCGGTCGTCTCGTCGAGGACGATCAGGTCGTCGCCCTTGCTGACGGCCGGGAAGTACCCGTGCACGACGGCGGCCTGCATGATGCCCTCGGACTGCACCCTGGCCAGCAGCTCGCGCAGGCGCGGTCGGCCCTCGGTCTCGACCAGCTCGTCGTAGGACGGGCCGTCGCCCCCGCGGCCGGCCTTGAGGCCCCACTGGCCCATGAACAGCGCGCGCTCGTCGAGCCAGGACGCGTAGTCGGCCAGGGCGATGCCCTTGCTGACGCGCGACCCCCAGAACGGCGGGGTCGGCACCGGGTTGTCGGTGGCGACGTCCGAGCGGCCGGTCATGGCCGGCTCGAGGTCCTCGCGCGCCTTGCGGTCGTCGTTGATCTGCTTGGACCGCTTGTGCCGCGCCTTGCGCTCGGCGTCCTTGGCGCGGTCCTCCTCGAGCTTCTCGGCCGGGACCTCGCCGCGCTTCACGGCCATCAGCTCGTCCATCAGCCGCAGGCCCTCGAAGGCGTCGCGGGCGTACTTCACCTCGCCGTCGAAGACCTCGTCGAGGTCCTGCTCGACGTAGGCGCGGGTGAGCGCCGCGCCGCCGAGGATGACGGGGAAGCGCTCGGCGATCCCGCGGGAGTTCATCTCCAGCAGGTTCTCCTTCATGATCACCGTCGACTTGACGAGCAGCCCGCTCATCCCGATGACGTCGACCGCGTGCTCCTCGGCCGCTTCCAGGATCGCGGTGACCGGCTGCTTGATGCCGATGTTCACGACCGTGTAGCCGTTGTTGGACAGGATGATGTCCACGAGGTTCTTGCCGATGTCGTGGACGTCGCCCTTGACGGTGGCCAGGACGATCTTGCCCTTGCCCTCCTGGCCCTCGACCTTCTCCATGTGGGGCTCGAGGTGGGCGACGGCGGTCTTCATCACCTCGGCGCTCTGCAGGACGAACGGCAGCTGCATCTCGCCGGAGCCGAACAGCTCACCGACGACCTTCATGCCGGACAGCAGGGTGTCGTTGACGATCTGCAGCGGCTTCTGCCCGGCCGCCATCGCCTCGTCGAGGTCGGCCTCCAGGCCGTTCTTCTCGCCGTCGATGATCCGGCGCTGCAGGCGCTCGTCGAGCGGCAGCTCCATGAGCAGCTCGTTGCGCGACTTGCCGCCGCTGTCGGCCTCGACGCCCTCGAACATGTCGAGCAGCGCGGTCAGCGGGTCGTAGCCCTCGCTGCGGCGGTCGTAGATGAGGTCGAGCGCGCACTCGCGCTGCTCGTCCGGGATCCGGTTCATCGGGACGATCTTGGACGCGTGCACGATGGCGCTGGACAGGCCGGCCTTCTGGCACTCGTGCAGGAACACCGAGTTCAGGACGACGCGCACCGCCGGCTTGAGGCCGAAGGAGATGTTCGACAGGCCCAGGGTCGTGCCCACCTCGGGGTGCTTCTCCTTGAGCTGCCGGATCGCCTCGATGGTCTCGATGCCGTCCCGGCGCGACTCGTCCTGGCCGGTGCCCAGGGTGAAGGTCAGGAAGTCCACCAGGATGTCGCTGGAGCGCATCCCCCACTCGCCGGTCAGCGTGTCGATGAGCCGCTCGGCGACGCGCATCTTCCACTCGGCGGTGCGGGCCTGGCCCTCCTCGTCGATGGTGAGCGCGACGACGGCGGCGCCGTGCTCGCGCACGATCGGCATCACCTTGGCGAAGCGGCTGTCCGGGCCGACGCCGTCCTCGAAGTTGACGGAGTTGATGACCGCGCGGCCGCCGAGGCACTCCAGGCCCGCCTCGATGACCGGCGGCTCGGTGCTGTCCAGCATGATCGGCAGCGTCGACGCGGTGGCCAGCTTGGCGGCTGCCTCCCGCATGTCGATGGCGCCGTCGCGGCCGACGTAGTCGACGCACAGGTCGATGAGGTGGGCGCCCTCGCGCACGGCCTCGCGGCCGATGTCGACGACCTTCTCCCAGTCGCCGGCCAGCATCGCCTCGCGGAA
>JAOPVV010000128.1 GCA_025966005.1 Frankiales bacterium | reverse complement strand
GGCCGCGGTGGGCCGGCGGGTCGGCGTCCGGGGCGCGGCGGCCGGCTCGTCGTCGGCGGGCGCGGGCGAGGCGGTAGGCAGCGGCGGGAGCTTCGGCGGCGTCCAGGGCGTGACCTTCACCATGCCCGGGCGCGGCACCCGGCCGTAGCGCACGACGCCGGCGCGCCAGATGGCGCGGTCGACGACGCCGCCGAGGGTCTCGGAGGCGTCGAGCATGCGCCCGGCCCCGGTGAACAGGCCGACGTGGGTGACGGGGTGGCCGAAGAACACGAGGTCGCCGGGCAGCGCCTGCTCGGCGGGCAGCGGGACGGCCCAGCGCTGCTGGTCGCGGGAGACCCGAGGCATCCGGTCGACGCCGCCCACGCTCCCCCACAGCGAGGTCAGCCCGCTGCAGTCCCAGCCCTCAGGGCCGTCGCCGCCCCAGACGTACGGGTCGCCGAGCTGGTTGCGAGCGACGTGCAGCACGTCCGCCGCGGCCTGGTCGGGCGCGCCGTCGCGTGCGGCCCGGTGCTGGCCGCTGTAGCCGGCGGTGGTGAGGGCCGCGACGGTGACGACGGCGGTGAGGAGCCCGATCGCGCGCGCCCGTGCCGAGAAAGGACGGACGGGTCGCACGGCGCGCCTCCTGGTGCTGATGTGGCAGTTGGTGTACTGCCTCGGCACCCTACGGGGTATTCCTTGAGCTCAGACGCCCGATGTGTCCTCGTTCAGGGCGTTCAGCCCGGCCAGGGTGGCCCCGAGCGCGGTCAGCACGACCGCGCCGCCGGCCGGCTTCGACAGCCGCCCCTTGAGTACGGCCGCCCCGACCGCGAGCACGTCGAGGGCGTCGGACAGCACGCCGGCGGCGACCCAGGTCCGGGCCACGCGGCTGTCGGGCGAGCGCAGCGCCGCCAGCGTGCCGAGCCCCAGGGCGATCTCGCGGGCGCCCAGCATCTGCACGACCCACGCGGTCTTGGCGGCGCTGGCCGAGTCGACGCCCAGCAGCTGCGGCATCGCGCGCGGACGCGCCACCATGACAGCCCCGGCACCGGTGCGACCCAGGGCCAGTCGGGCCGGCGTGGCCGCCGCGGCGAGCGTGGCGACGGCGTCGGCGCGGCGGGCGGACGGGAGGACGAGCAGCGGCACTGAGGGCTCCGGGGGTCGCGGGAGCGGCCCGCGAGGTGTCCCGGGACCGGGTGCGGGAATCCTCCCGCTTGCCTGCACGTTGGCACAGGCAGACGTCCGGACCAGGAGGCACCCCATGAGCGACCGCGTCCTTCGAGGCACCCGCCTCGGGGCAGTGTCCTACGAGAGCGACCGGCACACCGAGTTCGCTCCTCGTTCGCGCACCGCCTACGACTGCCCTCAGGGCCACGAGACGGCCATGCCGTTCGCCGCCGAGGCCGACATCCCGCCCACCTGGGAGTGCCGCGTCTGCGGTGCGACCGCTCTGCTGCGCGACGGCGAGCAGCCGGAGCCCAAGAAGGGCAAGCCCGCCCGCACCCACTGGGACATGCTGCTCGAGCGCCGCAGCGCCGAGGAGCTCGAGGAGGTCCTGGCCGAGCGCCTGGCCGTCCTGCACGACCACCAGGGCAAGGTGAAGGCGGCCCTCAAGCAGGAGCGCGCCAAGGACAAGAAGACCGCCTAGTCCGCACTCAGGCCGTACGACGGGCCGTCGTCCCCACCGGGACGGCGGCCCGTCGCCGTTCCGGGGTCGGCCCGTCACCACCCCGCCCGAACCGTGCGCTGAGGCCCGCGAACCGCGCGGTTCGAGCGGGGTGGTGCGCACCACCCCGCCCGAACCGTGCGCTGGGACCCCCTCGCGCGAACGGTTCGAGCGGGGTGGTGCCCGGGGGGCTGGGTGGGCGAACGGGTGGTGCGGGAGTCAGGGCGGGCTGGGCGGGCCCTCGTCGGCGACGCCGTCCTCGACGACCTCCCCCTCGACGACGTCGTGGCGCCGGGGGTCGCGCGCGCCCGGGCGCGAGGGCCGGCGCAGCCGGTCGGCGGCGACCCCGCCGACCATCCCGGCCACGCCGAGCCGCTTGGCGACCACCCCGGTGAGCAGGCGCCGCAGCACGGCGCGGCTCGGGGGCAGGATGAACAGCAGGCCGAAGGCGTCGGTGGCGAAGCCCGGGGTGAGCAGCAGCGCTCCCCCGAGGATCACCAGCGCGCCGTCGGCGACCTCGCGGGCCGGCAGGCGTCCGGCCTGCAGCGCGTCGCGCAGGGCGCGCCAGGTGCGGGTCCCCTCGCGTCGCAGCAGGTAGCCGCCGAGCAGCGACATCACGATGAGCAGCGCGATCGTCGGCAGCACGCCGATGCCCTGGCCGACCTGGACGATGACGTACAGCTCGACGATCGGGACGACGATCAGCGCGAGGACGACCAGCAGCGGCACAGTCAGGCCTTCGAGACGTGGGCCGGCAGCGGCCGGCGCGACCGACGGCTGCGCAGCCCCCACCAGGTGACCCGCCACAGCGCCTCCGCGACGATCGACCGGCTCATCTTGGACTCGCCCCGCTCGCGCTCGACGAACGTGATCGGCACCTCGACGACCTCGCAGCCCGCGCGCCAGGCCTGCCAGGCCAGGTCGACCTGGAAGCAGTAGCCCTGGGAGGCGACCTGGTGCAGCGGCAGGGCGTCGAGCACGGCCCGCCGGTAGGCCCGGTAGCCGCCGGTGGCGTCGCGCAGCGGGAGCCCGAGCATCGTGCGGGTGTAGGCGTTGCCGCCCCGGCTGAGCACCTCGCGCGACCTCGGCCAGTTGACCACCTCGCCGCCGGGCACCCAGCGGCTGCCCAGGACGACGTCGGCGTGCTCGAGCGCGGCGAGCAGGCGCGGGAGCTGCTCGGGCTGGTGCGAGCCGTCGGCGTCCATCTCCACGACGACGTCGTAGCCCTGCTCGCGGGCCCAGGCGAAGCCGGCGATGTAGGCGGCCCCCAGGCCGGCCTTCTCGGTGCGGTGCAGCACGTGCACGCGCTCGTCCGCAGCCGCGAGGCGGTCGGCGATGTCGCCGGTGCCGTCCGGGCTGCCGTCGTCAACGACCAGCAGGGACGCGCTCGGGACGGCAGCGTGCAGGCGGGCCGCGATCGGCTCGAGGTTCTCGCGCTCGTTGAACGTCGGGACGATGACGAGCACCCGGCCCAGCGGCGGCCTCACGCGGTCACCGGACGCCGGGCGGCCAGGACCAGGCCGAGCAGCGCCAGCAGGGACAGCGCCAGCTCGGGCAGCGCGCCGAGCCGGGTGGCGAGGGTCGTGCCCGAACGGGTGGGCACCTCGGCCTGCAGCACCTCCCGGGTGAAGACCGGGGCGGACGCCTGCAGCGAGCCGTCGGGCCGGATCACCGCGCTGATCCCGCTGGTCGCCGAGACGAGCACCGCCCGTCCGTGCTCGACGGCCCGCAGGCGCCCCATGGCCAGCTGCTGCACGGTCTCCCCGCTTCGTCCGAAGGTCGCGTTGTTGGTCTGCACGACCAGGAGCCTGCCCCCTGCGGTCACCACGTCACGCACCAGGTCGTCGTAGGCCACCTCGAAGCAGATCACGTCGCCGAGACGCACCGGTCCGACGTCGAGCACTCCGACGGTCGTCCCCTTCGCGAAGTCGCGCGGGACCAGGTCGACCTTGCTCGTCACCCGGCGCACCAGGGAGCGCAGCGGGACGTACTCGCCGAAGGGCACCGGGTGGCGCTTGACGTACCGCTCCCCCGGGCCGGTGACCGGGTCCCAGACGATGCCGGCGTTGCTGACCTGGTCGCCGGGCCCGTCCAGGACGGCGCCGACCAGCACGGGCACGCCGACGTCCTTGACGGCGCCGTCGATGAGGTCGAACGCGTCCGGGTCGGTGAACGGGTCGAGGTCGGAGGCGTTCTCCGGCCACACGACGAGGTCGGGGCGCTCGGCCCGGCCGGCGCGGACGTCGGCTGCCAGTGCGTGGGTGGCGTCGACGTGGTTGGTCAGGACCGCGGCCCGCTGGTCGTTGAAGTCCAGGCCCAGGCGCGGCACGTTGCCCTGGACGACCGCGACCCGCACCGGCGCGCCGTCGGTGGGCACGGGCACCAGCACCGCGACGCCGAGCGTGGTGAGCACGGACACGGCGGCGACGGCGGCGGCGACGCGGGTGCGACGCACGGCCGCCCACGCCAGCGCCCCGGCGAGCAGCGCGACGACGAAGCCGAGCAGAGGGGCGCCGCCGAGGGCAGCCAGCGGCAGCAGCGGGCTCTCGCCCTGGCTGAAGGCCAGCCGGCCCCAGGGGAAGCCCCCGAAGGGCAGCCGTGCCCGCAGCGCCTCCTGCAGCACCCACAGCGCCGCGGCCCACAGCGGCCACAGCGTGGCGCGCCCAGCGACGGCGAGCGCGCCGCCGAGCAGAGCCAGGAAGGACGCCTCGAGCAGCGCGAGGGCGACGAGCGCGCCGGGGCCGGCGATGGTGGCGGCCCACTCGACGAGCAGCAGGAAGGTCGTGAGCCCGTGCACGAGGCCCAGCAGCAGGCCGCGGCGCACGCTCGTGCCCCGGCAGGCCAGGGTCAGCAGCGCGACCGACGGCGCGGCCAGCCACCACAGGCCGACCGGCGGGAAGGCCAGGTAGAGCAGCAGTCCGGACGCGAGCGCGGCGAGCAGCCGGGCCGTCAGCCCGGTGCGGCCGGGGACGTCGGCAGAGCGCCCGGGCGGAGCGGCCGGGTCGACGACTCCCTGGCGCTGCACGCCCTCAGTCTGCCAGTGGTCGGCAGGTCCACCGGGACAGGCGCCCGACACGTCCTTCGGACCGACCCGCGGGCTGCTGGAGGCTGCCTGCGGACCGTTGTCTAACAGATGTGTCGTGCGCCTGTCCGGCGTGGACCGCTCGCAGGTTAGCGGGGCGGACCCGGCCCGTGTCAACAGGCCTCTGACCTGCGGTTCTCCGGCGTCGTCGCAGGTCAGGAGGGGTGAGCCGGCCCCGGCCGGATCTTTACCGGAACGCCGTCGTCCCCCTGCGGATCGCCCCAGCGGTCACAGCGTCACCCCCTGCACCACGGTGGCCCGGCAGACGGGGTCCGGGGCGCCGAGGTCCGGCAGCCCGGCGACGGCGGCGCGGGGGTCGGTCGACCAGGCGGAGACGCGCGAGTCGGGGACCTGGACGACCAGCTCGTCGGGGAGCTCCCAGATCGCGAAGGTCGCCGGCGCACCGGGGGTCAGCTCACCGGTGCCGTCGATGCGGGCGGCCCGCCAGCCGCCGCGGGTGTGCGCCGAGAAGGCCGCGCGGGCCGAGAGCCCGCTGCCCGGGGTGCGGTGCTGGACGGCCGCACGGACGGTGCCCCAGGGGTCGAGCGGGGTGACGGGCGCGTCGGAGCCCAGCGCCAGCGCCACGCCCGCGGCAGCCAGCGCGGCGTACGGGTTCATGGTGGCGGCCCGCTCG
>JAOPVV010000353.1 GCA_025966005.1 Frankiales bacterium | reverse complement strand
GCGTCGCGCTCGCTGGCGGCCCGGTCGCGGCGCTCGGCCAGCAGGTCGCGGCGCAGCGCGTCCTCGATCAACCGCTCGACGTCGGGGTCGCGCTCGGCGCTCAGCAGGTCGCGCGTGTCCGCGATGAGGTCGCGTCGGTCGGCCGCCCGGTCCCGCAGCTCCGCCAGCTCGTCGCGACGGTCGGCCTCCGCGTCGCGCGCGTCAGCGTCCTGCAGCCGCTCCGTCATCTCCCACCCCTCTGCCCGTCGCCCAGCCGCCTCGACGGCCACGACGTCCCCGGTCGCGGCGGCCTTCCCCACCGGGCGCGCCGCACACCAGCGGCGCTCGCCGGCGCCAGCCTCAGTCGTCCTCCTCGCGGTCCTCGCCCTTGTCGCCCTTGCCCCTGTCCTTCTGCTCGTCGTCGCTCTCCGGCTCGACGGGTGCCGGCGGTGACGCGGCCGGTGAGGCCGCAGGCTCCGGCTCGACCGGTGCCGGCGGTGACAGTCCGGCCTCGACCTCGTCGGCCAGGGCCAGCAGCTCGCCGCCCCGGTCGTCGGACAGGCGGTCGAGCCGCGTCGCCGCCGCGACGTCCTCGCGCAGCCGGGTCAGGCCGGTGCGGGCGGCGTCGTCGTCGCCGGCGTTGACGGCGGTGACGACGGTCGCCACGGTGGCCTGCAGGGCCTCGGCGGTCTCGGCCGGCAGGCCGGCGTCGCTGCCGCAGCCGGCCAGCAGCACGACAGCGGCCGAGAGCACGAGACGCCGCACGGCTCAGCCCTCCAGCGAGGCGTCGGAGAAGCCGCGGGCGTAGTCCCAGCTGACGTACTCGGAGGCGTCCGGCGCCCACGCCGGCTCGTGCACCCGCGTGGTCCCGACGTCGAGCAGGTGGCGCAGGTTGCCGCGCAGCAGGTCCCAGGCGAAGAAGTGCGGCTCGCCGCAGTCGAGGCAGTCGACGACCAGCCCCTTCACGCCGCGCGGGGCCAGCAGCGCCTGGAACACCTCGAGGTCCTCCAGGTCGCCGAGGACGCCCTCCCGCTCGTCGGGCGAGAGGGGAGTGGTCACGTCCTCGTCGTCGTCGAGGGCGGCCAACTCGCGAGAGGGGTCGTCCGGGTCGCCGGCGAAGGGGTCCAGGGGTGCGTCCATCGCCGCCAGCCTAGGCCTGCGGCGGGTAGGATCGGCTGCTTCCCCCACCTGTTCCAGGGAAGGCGCCGATGCACCCGTCAGACGACCGCGAGGCGTACGACGCCACGTTCCCGCCGCTGGGCCTGACCTACGACGACGTGCTGCTGCTGCCCGGCGAGACCGACGTCATCCCGAGCGAGGTCGACACCACCTCGCCGCTGACCCGGGGGATCTCGCTGCGGCTGCCGCTCGTGTCGAGCGCCATGGACACCGTCACCGAGTCGCGGATGGCGATCGCGATGGCCCGCCAGGGCGGCATCGGGATCCTGCACCGCAACCTGTCGATCGACGACCAGGCGTACCAGGTCGACCTCGTCAAGCGCACCCAGACCGGCATGGTCACCAACCCGGTGACGATCGGACCGAAGGCCACGCTCGAGGACCTCGACGAGAAGTGCGGGCAGTACCGCGTCTCCGGCCTGCCGGTCGTCGACGAGGACATGACGCTGCTCGGCATCATCACCAACCGCGACCTGCGCTTCGTCCCCGTCGCGGAGTGGGGCACCACGCTGGTGGTCGACGTCATGACGCCGATGCCGTTGATCACCGCACCGGTCGGCATCGCCCGCGAGGACGCCACGGCGATCCTGCGCCAGCACAAGCGCGAGCGGCTGCCGCTGGTCGACCCGCAGGGCCGGCTGTCCGGTCTGATCACGGTGAAGGACTTCGTGCGGTCCGAGCAGTACCCGTACGCCTCCAAGGACGACCACGGCCGCCTGCTGGTCGGCGCGGCCATCGGCTACTTCGGCGATGCCTGGGAGCGCGCGGGGACGCTGATCGAGGCCGGCGTCGACGTGCTCGTGCCGGACGTCGCGAACGGCCACGCCCGGCTGATGCTCGAGATGATCGCCCGGCTCAAGAAGGACCCCGCGACCCGCCACGTGCAGGTGCTCGGAGGCAACGTCGCCACCCGCGCCGGCGCGCAGGCGCTCGTCGACGCCGGGGTCGACGGCGTGAAGGTCGGCGTCGGTCCCGGCTCGATCTGCACGACCCGCGTGGTCGCCGGGGTCGGCGTCCCGCAGATCACCGCCATCCACGACGCCGCCCGCGCCTGCCGCCCGGCGGGCGTCCCGGTCGTCGGCGACGGCGGTCTGCAGTACTCCGGCGACATCGCCAAGGCGCTGGTCGCCGGCGCCGACACCGTGATGCTCGGCTCGCTGCTCGCGGGCTGCGAGGAGAGCCCCGGCGACCTGCTGTTCGTCAACGGCCAGCAGTACAAGAGCTACCGCGGCATGGGCTCGATCGGGGCGATGGCCTCGCGCGGCAAGAAGTCGTTCTCCAAGGACCGCTACTTCCAGGCCGACGTCGTCAGCGACGACCTCATCGTCCCGGAGGGCATCGAGGGCCAGGTGCCCTACCGCGGCCTGCTCGCCTCGGTCGTGCACCAGCTCGCCGGCGGTCTGCAGCAGTCCATGTTCTACGTCGGGGCCCGGACCATCCCGGAGCTGAAGGAGAAGGGCCGCTTCGTGCGTATCACCGCGGCAGGGCTCAAGGAGAGCCACCCGCACGACATCCAGATGACCGTCGAGGCGCCGAACTACGGGAGCCGGGGCTGATGGCCGACGTCGAGATCGGGATCGGCAAGACCGGGCGCCGCGCGTACGGGTTCGACGACATCGCGATCGTCCCGTCGCGGCGCACCCGCGACCCGGAGGACGTCTCGATCGCCTGGGAGATCGACGCCTACAGGTTCGAGCTGCCGCTGGTCGCGAGCGCGATGGACGGTGTCGTCTCGCCCGAGACGGCCATCGCCATCGGTCGCCTCGGCGGCCTGGGCGTGCTGAACCTCGAGGGGCTGTGGACCCGGTACGACGACCCGGAGCCGCTGCTCGACGAGATCGCCGGCCTGTCCGAGGACACCGCTACCCGACGGATGCAGGACATCTACGCCGAGCCGATCAAGCCCGACCTGATCACCGCGCGGGTCAAGCAGATCCGCGACGCCGGCGTCACCGTGGCCGCCTCGCTCACCCCGCAGCGCACCGTGCAGTTCGCGCAGACGGTGCTCGACTCAGGCGTCGACCTGTTCGTCATCCAGGGCACGGTCGTGTCGGCCGAGCACGTCTCGTCGCGCCACGAGCCGCTGAACCTCAAGCGCTTCATCGCCGACCTCGACGTGCCCGTGCTCGTCGGCGGCTGCGCGACCTACCAGTCGGCGCTGCACCTCATGCGCACCGGAGCGGCCGGCATCCTCGTCGGCGTCGGCCCGGGCCAGGCCAACACCACCCGCGGCGTGCTGGGCATCGGCGTGCCGATGGCCACCTCCATCGCCGATGCCGCCGGCGCCCGTCGCGACTACCTCGACGAGTCCGGCGGCCGGTACGTCCACGTCATCGCCGACGGCGGTATGCGCACCGGCGGCGACATCGCCAAGGCGATCGCCTGCGGCGCCGACGCGGTCATGATGGGCAGCCCGCTGGCCCGCGCCACCGAGGCTCCCGGTCGCGGCTGGCACTGGGGCCACGGCAGCTACCACCCCGAGCTGCCCCGCGGGACCCGCGTGCAGGTCGAGCCGGCCGGCACCCTCGAGCAGGTGCTGCTCGGTCCGGCCACCACCGACGAGGGCACGACGAACCTGTTCGGCGGGCTGCGCCGCGCGATGGCGATGACCGGCTTCTCGACCATCAAGGAGTTCCAGAAGGTCGAGGTCATGGTCGCCCCGGCGCTGCAGACCGAGGGCAAGGGCCTGCAGCGCGCCCAGTCCAAGGGGATGGGATCATGCTGACGGGTGTTGTGCCCGACATGACCACTGCATCCTGGAACGGCACCGTCCTCGCCCAGTCCGACGACACCGTGGTGGTCGAGGGCAACCACTACTTCCCGCGCTCGGCGGTGGTCGACGGCGTGCTCATCGACAGCGCGACCACCAGCGTGTGCCCGTGGAAGGGCACCGCGAACTACCACTCGGTCGTCGCTGACGGCCGGACCAACGCCGACGCCGCCTGGTACTACCCGGCCCCGAAGGGCGCCGCGTCCGAGATCACCGACCGGATCGCCTTCTGGAAGGGCGTCACCGTCACCGCCTGACCACCTGCAGACGCAGGTCGGCCCGGCCCCCCGCGTGGGAGACCGGGCCGTCGCGCGTCCGTGTGGCCTAGCAGTTCTTGGGCTTGCAGGACGGGCGGGCGGTCGGCTTGCCGCCCTTCTTCGTGGGGGCGGGGCTGGGCTCGACGGTGGGGCTGGGCTCGACCGTAGGGCTGGGCTCGACGGTGGGGCTGGGCTCGACGGTGGGGCTGGGCTCGACGGTAGGGCTGGGCTCGACGGTGGGGCTGGGCTCGGCCGTGGGGCTGGGGCTGCTCGACGGGCTGGCGCTGACGGACGGGGACGGCTCGACGACCGCGCCACCGACCACGTACGGGCAGCCGCTGGTGGCGGTGTCGGCGTCCGGGATGACCAGCAGGGCGTCGCGGCGGGTCGTCACGGTGAGGCCGCCGAGGACCTCGCCGTCCGCGAGCGCGGGGCTGACCGCGGCGCGCGGGAAGACGATGCTGACCGTGTCGGCGGCGTCGTCGAAGGACCCGGTCGTGCTGCCGATCTCGCGGCGTCCGCCGGTGGTCTCGTCGCCCATGTCGCCGTACACGAAGGTGGCCGCGCCGTCGCCGGTCGCGCGCTGCGCGAAGGCGTAGTACGCCGTGCCGCGGACGTTGAACACCGACTCGACGATCTGACCCTCGGGGCCGGCGACCAGGTCGTCGACCTCGGTCGTCAGCACCACGCCGTCGGCGGTGGTCGCCAGCGTGCCGCCGACGACGTCGAGCGCCGGCGCGTTCGGGAGCACGCCGGGGGTGCCCACCAGGTTGGTGGCGTCGCCGGCGGGGTCGGTGTAGCTGCCGGGGGTGCAGGTGGACGTCGGGGCGTCGCCCGCGGTCGCACCGGTCAGCGCGGCATACGCGCCGACGACGTCGACCAGGCCGTGGCCCTTGTCGAAGCTGGTCTGCGACGAGGGGTTGAGCGGGTCGGCCTCGTAGCCCCCGCCGGCGGCGAAGCGGTGCGCGCCGTCCTCGATCGCGAGCTCGACGGCCTCGGGGCTCGCGGTCGGGGCGCCCTCGAGCAGCTGGGCGACGATGCCGGCGATGTGCGGCGCCGCCATCGACGTGCCGCTGATGGTGTTGAAGGTCGCGAGGTCGGTGGCGCCGGGACCGTCGACCGGGACCGTCGCGCTGCTGTTGCAGACCGCGAGGTACGGCCGGCACGAGGACAGGATCGTGTCACCGGGCGCGCTGATGTCGGGGTAGGTCGCGAGCTGGCCGCGCACCCCGCGCGAGCTGAACGTCGACAGGCTGCCGTCGCGGGTGCCGGTGCCCGCGTCGTCGTAGGACGCGACCATGAGGATGCCGCCGGTCGGGTCGTTGCCCGGGCCGTTCGTGGTCTGGTCGGCACCGCTGCCGTCGCCGCCGTCGTTGCCGGCCGCCCAGACGGTGAGCACGCCCTCGGCGAGCAGCGCGCGCTGCAGCTTGACCGTCGCCTCCTCCGGGTCGAACGCGGAGCCACCGGTGACGCCGTAGGAGTTGTTCGTGACGCGGATCGGCGGGCAGCTGCCGTCGCCGCAGGGGTCGGCGTGGTGGTCGAGCACCCAGTTCAGGCCGCTGTCGCCGCCGTAGACGCTGATCGCCTGACCGACCGAGAGGCCGATCAGCGTCGCGCCGGGCGCCGCGCCCTGGACCGTCCTGCCGTTCGCGAGCGTGACGCGGTTGCCGGCGGCGATGCCGGCGACGTGCGTGCCGTGTCCGCCGAGCGAGGGGGTGTCGCTGTCGTTGCCCGGGACGTCGACGAAGCAGGTGTCGTTGGTGGGAGCGGTCACGAACAGGCAGGCGCTCTTGAGGTTGCGTGCCACCTTGCTGCTGCCGTCGGGCTCGGTGAAGAACGGGTGCGTGCCGTCGATCCCGGAGTCGATGATCGCGATGGAGACACCGGTGCCGTCGAGCGCCGAACCGTCCGCGCCCGCGTACGCGCTGGCCGCCTCGATGCCGCGCGTCGCGACGTGCGAGGTGTCCAGCAGCGGGACGACCGGGCGGTCGCCCTCGACGAAGCTGACGCCGGCCTGCGAGCGGACGGCCTGGACCTGCGCGGGCACGCCGGTCGCGACGGCGACGCCGACCTTGTCGTAGCTCTCGACCAGCGCGAGCCCGCTGGCGGTGACCGCCTGGCGGGCCTGCGCCGCGGTGCCGGCGTGCACGAAGACGCGCAGCGACTCGGTCGCCGGCGTGGTGGCGAGCTCGTCGGCCAGCCACGTCTGCAGGCGGGCGGGTCCGGCGTCCGGGCTCGCGAGGGCGAACGCCGGCAACGGGCCGAGCACGAGGGCGGCAGCGGACAGGACGGCGGCGCGGCGCTTGTGGCGCACGGTTCTCCTCAGGGCAGCGGGACGGGGTGCTGCTCTGTTCGGCGGGTCGGGGGCGTTCTCCTGCTCCGCCGTCCGGACCAGTGGCCGGAGCCCTCGGTAGCCTTCGGGGGTGACCGCACCCCACGCAGATGCCGACGTCGTCCTGGTCGTGGACTTCGGGGCGCAGTACGCCCAGCTGATCGCCCGCCGCGTGCGCGAGTGCCACGTCTACAGCGAGATCGTCCCGCACACGATCACCGCGCAGGAGATCCGGGCCCGCGCGCCAAAGGCCGTGATCCTGTCCGGCGGGCCGTCGTCGGTGTACGCCGAGGGCGCGCCGCAGGTGGCCGCGGGCTTCTTCGACACCGGCGTCGCGACGTTCGGGATCTGCTACGGGTTCCAGGCGATGGCCGCCGCGCTGGGCGGCACGGTCGCGCAGACCGGCACCGCCGAGTTCGGCCGCACGGCGCTCGCCGTGGTCGACCCGGGCGTGCTGCTGTCCGGGCTGCCCGGCTCGATGGACGTGTGGATGTCGCACGGCGACGCGGTCTCGCAGGCGCCCCCCGGCTTCACCGTCACGTCGTCGACCGGCGCGACCCCCGTCGCGTCGTTCGAGGACGCTGCGCGCGGGCTCTACGGCGTGCAGTTCCACCCCGAGGTGCTGCACAGCGACCACGGCCAGGAGGTGCTGAAGCGCTTCCTGATCGACGCCGCCGGCTGCCGTCCGACGTGGACCATGGTGAACATCGTCGAGGACCAGGTCGCCCGGATCCGCGAGCAGGTCGGTGACAAGCGGGTCGTCTGCGGGCTGTCCGGCGGTGTCGACTCGGCCGTCGCCGCTGCCCTCGTGCAGCGCGCCGTCGGGGACCAGCTCACCTGCGTGTTCGTCGACCACGGACTGCTGCGCAAGGGCGAGGCCGAGCAGGTCGAGACCGACTTCGTCGCGTCCACCGGTGTGCAGCTGCGCGTCGCCGACGCGTCCAAGCGCTTCCTCGACGCGCTGTCCGGTGTCACCGACCCCGAGGCCAAGCGCAAGGCGATCGGCCGCGAGTTCATCCGCGTGTTCGAGGAGGAGGCCCGCGCGATCGTCGGCGAGTCCGCCGAGCCGGTGGAGTTCCTCGTGCAGGGCACCCTCTACCCGGACGTCGTGGAGTCCGGCGGTGGCGCGGGCACGTCGAACATCAAGAGCCACCACAACGTGGGCGGCCTGCCCGACGACCTGCAGTTCGCCCTCGTCGAGCCGCTGCGCACGCTGTTCAAGGACGAGGTCCGCAAGGTCGGCATCGAGCTGGGGCTGCCCGAGGCGATCGTGTGGCGCCAGCCGTTCCCGGGCCCGGGCCTCGGGATCCGCATCATCGGCGAGGTCACCCAGGAGCGGCTGGACCTGCTGCGCGAGGCCGACGCGATCGCCCGCGAGGAGCTGACGCTGGCGGGCCTCGACCGCGAGGTGTGGCAGTGCCCGGTGGTGCTGCTCGCCGACGTCCGCTCGGTCGGCGTGCAGGGCGACGGCCGGACCTACGGCCACCCGGTGGTGCTGCGGCCGGTGTCGTCGGAGGACGCGATGACCGCCGACTGGTCGCGGGTGCCCTACGACGTCCTGGCCAGGATCTCGACCCGCATCACCAACGAGGTCCGCGAGGTGAACCGGGTCGTGCTCGACGTGACGAGCAAGCCGCCGGGCACCATCGAGTGGGAGTAGCGCGCGCCAGGGGAAGGGTCGCGGCATGACCGAGCGCAAGCCCGCCGGGGTCACCTTCGAGTCGTGGGTGGAGCGGCAGATCCGGGAGGCCCGCGAGCGCGGGAGCTTCGACGACCAGCCGGGAGCAGGCGCGCCGCTGCGGCGCACGGCCGACGACGAGCTGGCCTGGGTGCGCGAGAAGGTCCGCAAGGAGGGCCTGCCGGTCTCCGCGCTGCTGCCGCCGGCGCTGGCGGTCGCCAAGGAGGTCGAGGACCTGCCCGACCTGCTGGCGCGGCTGCGCAGCGAGGCCCGCGTCCGGGCACTGGTGGGCGAGCTCAACGCCCGCATCGACGCCGCCCGCCGCGGCCCGCAGGTCGGCCCGCCGGTGCGCACCGCGCTGCTCGACGTCGAGCAGGTGGTGGACGCGTGGCGCGCGTCGCTGCCGGCTCCCGCGCCTGCGCCCCCTCCCGCTCCAGCACCGCCCCGCCGGTGGTGGCGCCGGGCCCGTACGCCTCGTCGGTAAGGCTGCGGTGT
>JAOPVV010000350.1 GCA_025966005.1 Frankiales bacterium | reverse complement strand
GGCCGCGGAGACCGGGCCGGGCCCGGTCGGGTCGCCGTCCTCCGGCTCGAGCGCGCCACAGGGGAAGGCCGGCTGTCCGGCGTGCGCCCGCAGGGTGTGGACACGCTCTATGAGCAGCACGTCCGGGCCGCGCACCCCCTCCCCGAACAGGATGAGGACCGCGGAGTGCCGGCCGCCGCTGGGCGGGGGCAGGAAGCGGCTCAGCTGCTCGCCGCGCACCTGCGGCAGGGCGGCCACCAGCTGCTGCAGCCAGTCGGGGACCACCGCCGCCGTCACAGCCGGACCCCCAGGTGCTCGGCGACGAGCGCCTCGACCTGCTCGACCGAGTCGATCTCGCCGCGCTCGACGTGGGCCACCCGACCGGCGGCGTCGACGAGCAGCGTGATCGGTGCGCCCGCGCCGTACCGGGACCGGACGACCCCGTCGGCGTCGACGACGTTGGCGTAGCGCATGCCGTACTGCTCGGCGAACAGCAGCCCGTTGCGCTCGGTGTCGGTGGTGAGGACGCCGACCACCGCGACCCGGTCCTGCGCCCGCTCGGCGAACTCGACCAGCTCGGGCACCTCGCGCACGCACGGCCCGCACCACGTGCCCCAGACGTTCACGAGCGTCGGGCCGCTCGGTACGCCGCCCGCCTCGACGTCCGCGCCCCCGCCGAGGCAGGGCAGCACGACGCCCTCGAGGTCGGGGGTGAGCGCCGACGGGCAGGGTGCCAGGGCGGCGGCAGCCCGCAGCGGCGCCAGCTCGTCCGGCGGCGGCCCGCCGTCGTGGCGCTGGCCGTAGGCGAAGGCCCCGGCGACGAGCACGGCCACCGCCCCGAGCGCGAGCACGTCGAGCCGCCTCACGGGCTCACCTCCACCGGGGCGGGCGTCCTGACCAGCTTCTGCGCGACGACCGGGTCGGTCGGACCCAGGCCGTACGAGGGGCAGAGCGCCGCCAGGCCGCAGGCGCCGCAGGCCGGTGTGCGGGAGTGGCACACCCGGCGGCCGTGGAAGATCACGCGGTGGCTGAACATCGTCCACTCGGCCTTCGGCACCAGATCGGCGACGACGGCCTCGACCTTCACGGGGTCCTCGAGGTCGGTCCAGCCCAAGCGCCGCACCAGGCGCCCGAAGTGGGTGTCGACGGTCAACCCGGGCACGCCGAAGGCGTTGCCCAGCACCACGTTGGCGGTCTTGCGCCCGATCCCGGGCAGCAGCACGAGGTCCTCGAGCCGGGCCGGCACCTCACCGCCGTGCCTCTCGACCAGGGCGGCGCCGAGCCCGATGAGGCTGCTGGTCTTGTTGCGGAAGAAGCCGGTCGGGCGGATCAGCTTCTCGAGCTCGGCGCGGTCGGCCGAGGCGTACGCCGGCGCGTCCGGGTAGCGCCGGAACAGCGCCGGCGTCACCTCGTTCACCCGCTTGTCGGTGCACTGCGCCGACAGGATCGTCGCGACGGCCAGCTCCAGCGGGGTCGTGAAGTCGAGCTCGCAGTGGGCGTCCGGGTGCAGGACGGCGAGCGCGCGCGCGGTGCGCCGCGCCCGCCGGACCAGCGCCAGCCGACTCGGCGGCTCGTCGCTCCCCATGCCGCCGACAGTACGTCTCGCGGCGGACGGGCGCCCCCGCTGACCCGAGCGGGTGACGTTTCTCAAGGAAGCCGCGGAGCGGGACGACCTCCCACTCAGCGGTCACGCACAGTGACCGCCAGGAGGAGGAACGATGGACGCGCAGACCGGCCTCGACCGCGGAGCCGTCGGCGTCGTGCCCAGGCCCCCGGCGCCCCGGCGCAAGGCCGAGCCCCGTCCGGTCCCGGTCCGCGACGACTCCTACCTGCACCTGTCGATCGACGCGCTGCGGGCCTACCGCAAGCTGCTCACCGACGAGGAGAACAAGGTCTCCTACTGGCGCCGGATCCTGCAGGCGCGCCTGGACGTCGTGCGGGCCGGCCCGGGCGGCCGCGAGCTCGACACCGCCCGCCTGAGGCCGGTGCTCACGCAGGTCCGCGTGGGCGCGGGACGGCAGGCCCTGTGCGAGGTCATGCCCGTCGACGACATCCCCCCGCTGCCGCACCTGGCCGAGCTGTGGGAGCGCCGGGTCGAGTCCAACGACCCCGTCGGCCAGGCAGCGCTCGAGGCCGACCTGCACGCCGCGGAGGACGAGCTGTCGGCCTACCGCTCGGCCCTGCACCGCCGGATCGGCGAGGCCACGGGCGAGCTCATCGCCCGCTACCGCGAGCAGCCCGACCTGTGCCTGAGCGCGCTGCCGCTGGGCCCGCGGCGCGCGACCGGCTGACCGGCGACTGGTTCACTGGGACCGTGCCCCTGCTCCTCGTCGCGCTGCTCGTGCCGCTGATGCTGCTGGCGCTCATGCTCGCCATGGAGCGGGTGGAGCGGCCGCTGCGCGTCGACTCCGTCAGCGAGCAGCTCGAGACGTTCCTCGACACGGCCCGCCCCGACGAGGTCGAGACCTACGTCAGCGAGGGGTTCGCGCCGGCACTGGAGCGCTACTGGCGCCGTCGGCGCCTGAGCAGGCTGCTGCCGGGACGCACCCGCTGACCCTGCGCGGCACGCCTCGCGTGACCAAGCCGGGTGGCGTGGGACACTCCGCACCGCAGGACGACCGACGGGACAAGAGGGAACGCGTGGACACCGAGAGCAGCACCGACCAGGGCAGTGAGGTCCTCGCCCGCGCGGGCCTGTTCCAGGGCGTGGCCCCCGAGGCGCGTGAGGCGCTGTCCTCCGCGCTGCAGTTCGGCGACTACACCCGTGGCGAGGCCGTCTTCACCGAGGGCGAGCAGGGCGACACGCTGTACATCGTCCTGACGGGCAAGGTGAAGGTCGGACGCCGGGCCGCCGACGGCCGCGAGAACATGCTGTCGGTCATGGGCCCGTCCGACATGTTCGGCGAGCTGTCGCTGTTCGACCCGGGTCCGCGCACCGCGACGGCCACCGTCCTCACCGACGCCCGCCTGGCGTCCCTCGCGCACGCCTCGCTGCGGCCGTGGATCACCGACCGGCCCGAGATCGCCGAGCAGCTGCTGCGGGTGCTCGCCCGCCGGCTGCGCCGCACCAACGACGCCCTCGCCGACCTGATCTTCACCGACGTGCCCGGGCGCGTCGCCAAGGCGCTGCTCGGGCTGGCCGAGCGCTTCGGCACCCAGGAGGCCGAGGGCGTCCGGGTGCACCACGACCTCACCCAGGAGGAGCTCGCCCAGCTCGTCGGCGCCTCCCGCGAGACGGTCAACAAGGCGCTCGCCGACTTCGCCGCCCGCGGCTGGATGCGCGTCGACTCCCGCGCGGTCACCATCCTCGACGCCGACCGCCTGGCCCGCCGCGCCCGCTGATGTCCGACAGGGGCGGCTCGCCGCTCTGACTCGTACGAGGGCGCCGTGCGGAGCCCAGACGGCGGGACCACGCCCGACCTGTTCAGGGTCGCGGCGCCGCGGACGAGCTGTGGGCGTCGTCCGACCCGCACGACCCGACCGCAGGTCTGACCACCGGCGGCACCGAGATCGCCTGCGCGGACCTCGGCCGAGGCCGGGCGCCGGTCTCAGTCGGGCGGCCTGAGCGGCGACTCGGCCTCGCCCAGCAGGCCGGCGATCTCGCGCAGCCCGAGCCACTCGGGGTCCTCGAGCAGCTGCACCTCGACCTCGTGCGTGCCGAGCTCCTCCGGCGGAGCGGTGCGCCACGCGTCCACGACCTCGGGCGAGCGGACGTACGCGACGTGCTCGCGCACGCCGTCGAGGGTGATGACGGCGACGAGCCGGCCGTCCTGACCGAGCGACTGCTCGATCGCCAGGCGCAGCAGCGACAGGGTGGCGTGCTCGTCGTCGTAGGGCTGGCCCTGCGGGTCGGGGTCGTGCAGGACGACGGACACGCCGAGCTGGGTGGCGTACCCCGGCCACGGCGCGCCGTCGGCGACGGTCTCGTCGAGCTCGAGGACGGTGAGCTGCTCGGCGTCCTCGTCGTCGAGCAGCTGGACCCAGGACGGCGGGACGTGCATCAGGTCGGTCTCGGGGGGCTGGCTCACCTGGGCAACCCTGCCAGAGCCCGCTCGCTGGCGGCGACCTCGGAGCGCTGGCCGGTCGAGCGCGACACCTCGAGCGCCTCGGCGAAGGCCTCCTGCGCCTGCTCCGGCTGACCGGCCGCGCGCAGCGCAGCACCGAGCGCCCGCAAACCGAGGACGCGGGCACGCACGTCCTCCGACGGCGAGGCGACGGCCTCGCGCGCCGCGACCAGCGCGTCGTCGACCCGGCCGAGCTCGACGAGCATGCCGGCCCGGTGGGCGAGCGCCTGGCGGCGGGGGAACAGCAGCGCCTGCACGTCGGAGACGGCCAGCGCCGACTCGATCTCGGCCAGCGCCCGCTCGGTCTCGCCCCGGGCCCGCAGGACCTGGGCGAGCAGCACCTTGGCACCGAGCAGCGCGTGCGGCTCGAGCTGCATGCCAGAGAGCCGGCCGAGCGCCCGGTAGGCGGCCTGCTCCGCGGCGCCGAGCTCGCCCCGGTCGAGCTGGGCGTAGCCGCAGGCGACCAGCGCGAGGGTGCCGACCATCGGGAAGCCGCCGCTCTCGGCCAGCGCGACGGACTCCTCGAGCAGCCCGACGGCGGCCTCGGCGTCCCCGGCGCCGCGGGCCGCGACGCCCGCGGCGGCCAGCGCCATCGCCTGGCCCCAGCCGTCGCCGAGGTCGGAGAACCGCTCGTGGGCCCGCAGCGCCTCGTCGGTGGCCTCCCCGATCTCGCCGAGCTCGGCGGCCGCCAGCGCGTCGATGGTCAGCAGCGCCGCCACGCCCCAGCGCTCCCCGACGGCCTCGCCGAGCGGCAGCACCGACTGCGCCAGGTCGCGGGCCTCGGCCAGGCGTCCCTGCAGCAGGCGGACGAAGCCCTCCGTGCCGGCGACCCACGACAGGCCGCCGGTGTCCTCCAGCCGGCTGAACACATCGGCGGCCTGCTCGAGGACCCGGTCGGCCAGCGCGTAGTCGCCGCGGGTCGTCGCGCTCCAGGCGAGGTGCTGCAGCGCCCAGCCGGCGCCGCGCGGGTCGTCGACCTGCACCGCGAGCGCGTGGGCCTGGCGGAAGCGCTCCTCGGCGTCGCGCAGCCGGCCGTCGAAGTAGTCGAGCAGCCCGAGCTGGCGCAGCGCCTCACCGGTGAGCCGGTCGACACCGGCCGAGCTCGCGGCGGCCAGTGCCGAGACGAACGCCTGCCGGGCGCCGTCGACCTGCCCGCGCTTGCGCCGGACCTCGCCGAGCACGACCAGCGCCGCGGCCCGCACGCCGTCCTCGACGCCCGAGAGGCCGGCGGCGAGCTCGCTCTCGGCCTCCTCGAGGCGGTGCAGCACGGCGAGCGCCTGGGCCCGGCCCACCTGCACCGGCACCACGAGGTCGGCGGGCACGGGCTCGCCGTACGCGGGGGCGTCGAGGGCCAGCGCGCGCCGGAACAGCTGCTCGGCGCCCTCGGCGTCGTCGCGGCCGAGCGCCGCCTGACCGAGCCGGGCCAGGGCAGCGAACGCGATCCCGCGGGCACGCCAGGACGGGTCGCTGGGCGGGAGTCCCATCTCGAGGGCCAGCCGGACCGCCCGCTC
>JAOPVV010000125.1 GCA_025966005.1 Frankiales bacterium | reverse complement strand
CTCGAGGACGGCGGTTCCCGGCCGCTCGGGCTCAGCGCCGTCCTCGACCGCCGCGGCGACCGGGTGCGGCGCGAGGCGGCGCTGACCGGGCTGCCGCTGGGCTGGCACCGCCTGGTGGCGACGTCGGGGGAGCAGAGCGCCGGCTGCGTGCTGGCCGTGACCCCCGAGCGCCTCGAGCTGCCGGCCGGCCTCGACCGGGCCTGGGGCTGGATGGTCCAGCTGTACAGCCTGCGCAGCGAGCGGTCCTGGGCGATGGGCGTCTACGCCGACCTGCGCACCCAGCTCGCGCGGTCGGCGGCAGACGGGGCGGGTCTGGTGCTGCTCAACCCGCTGCACGCCGAGGTCCCCGTCGTGCCGATCAACCCGTCGCCGTACTCGCCGTCCTCGCGCCGGTTCCGCGCCGTGACCTACCTGCACGTCGAGGACGTCGCCGAGTACGCCGCCGCCCCCGACGACCTGCGCGCGGCGGTCGACGCGCTGCGCCCGCGGGCCGACCCCGAGCGGATCCCGCGCGACCCGGTCTGGACGGCGAAGCGGGCCGCGCTCGAGCTGCTCTGGCCGCTGCACCGTGCCGACGACCTCGCGGCCTGGCGTGAGCAGCAGGGCCGTCCGCTCGAGGAGTTCGCGCTGTTCTGCGCGCTGGCCGAGGTCCACGGCACGCCCTGGCAGGCCTGGCCGGTCGAGCTGCAGCGGCCCGACACCCCTGCCGTCGCGGCCGCCACCGACGAGCTGGCCGACCGGGTCGCGTTCTGGTCCTGGGTGCAGCTGCTGGTCGACGAGCAGCTGGCCGGGCTCGGCGCCGACCTGGTCGTCGGCGTCGTCCACGACCTCGCCGTCGGCGTGGACGCCGGCGGCGCCGACGCCTGGGCGCTGCAGGACGCGCTGGCCCTCACCACGACCGTCGGCGCGCCGCCGGACCTGTTCAACCAGCAGGGCCAGGACTGGGGGCTTCCGCCCTGGCGGCCGGACCGGCTGGCCGAGCTCGGCTACCTGCCGCTGCGCGACGTCGTGCGCGGCACCCTGCGGCACGCCGGCGGGCTGCGGATCGACCACGTGATGGGCCTGTTCCGGTTGTGGTGGGTCCCGTCGGGCGGCACCGCCGCCGAGGGGACGTTCGTGTCGTACGACGCGGACGCGATGCTCGGCGTCGTCGCGCTCGAGGCGCACCGGGCCGGGGCGGTCGTCGTCGGCGAGGACCTCGGCACCGTCGAGGACCGGGTGCGGTCCTCGCTCGACGCCACGGGCGTCCTGGGCAGCGCCGTCCTGTGGTTCGAGACCGAGGGTGACGAGAACCTGCCGCCCGGGCGCTGGCGTAGGAGCACGCTGGCGACCGTCACCACCCACGACCTGCCGACCGCCGCCGGCTTCCTGGCCGAGGAGCACGTCCGGGTGCGCCACGAGCTCGGGCAGCTCGGCGTACCGCTCGAGCAGGAGGCCGACCGGGCACGGCGCGAGCGCGAGGCGCTGCTGCGGATGCTGACCGGGACCGGGCTGCTCCAGCGGTGTGGCGGCGACCCCGTGCTGGCCATGCACGCGGTGCTCGCCGAGGCGCCGAGCAGGCTGGTGCTGGCGGCCTACGGCGACGCCGTCGGCGACCTGCGGCAGCCCAACCTGCCCGGCACCGTCGAGCAGTACCCGAACTGGCGGCTGCCCGTCGCGGACGCCACCGGCCGGCCGCTGGGGCTCGAGGAGCTGCTCGACCACCCGGGTGTGCGCAGGCTCACCGCACTGCTCGCCGAGGGCGTCGGCGGGTCGCCGTCCGGCGTCCGATAGCGTGCGCGCCGTGAACGCCTCCCACTACCGCCGCGTGCGTGCCGTCGCCGCGCTCTCGGTCGCGACCGTCGCGCTGGCGGCGTGCGGCTCCGACGGCTCGGCCAACCAGCTCGGCTACGACGGCGGCGTGGCCCCGCGCGACGAGGGCGGTCTCACGACCCTCGAGGCCATCGCCCTGTTCGGCCTGGTCCCGCTCGGGCTCCTGCTGCTGGTCGCCGCACTCGTGTGGCTGCCGGGCATGGTGCGCGGCAACCGCTACCGCCCGAACAAGGGCTGGACGGCGGCGCCGCTGTGGTTCGGCGGACCACCCGACCCGGCGGCTGCCGTGGAGACGGCCCAGGCCGGCGAGCTCGTGAGGGGTGGCGCAAGTGGCAGCTGGTGACGGGCTGACCCCGCGGCAGCAGGAGCGCATCGAGCAGGTCGTCGAGAGCGCCCGCAAGGAGAACGGCCTCGACGTCTCCGTGCTCGTCGGCGACCTCGAGCTCGACGACCTGAGCCAGTTCCGCGCCGCCAGCGAGCGCCTGCACGCCGCGCTCGGCAGCCGGACCCGCAGCGCCGTGCTGCTCGTCGTGGCCCCCGGGCAGCGTCGCGTCGAGATCGTCACCGGCCCCGAGGTGCGCCGCCGGGTGCCCGACCGCGTCAGTGCCCTCGCGGTGCTCGCGATGACCAGTGCCTTCCGCGGCGGCGACCTGGCCGGCGGCATCGTCGACGCCGTGCGCCAGATCGCCGACAGCGCCGGGCGTCGTGGCCCGCTGGCCCTCGACGCCCCCACCTCGACCGAGGTCGCCCGCAGCCCGCACTGAGCCGCCCACCTGGCCGTCGGCGGGCGGGCGTGATCGCGCGAACGTGCACCTGCGTCGCCGAACACCGGCGTGTCG
>JAOPVV010000278.1 GCA_025966005.1 Frankiales bacterium | reverse complement strand
GCTGCGGGCGCTCGTAGGCGTGCAGGCGGCTGTCCGCGGGCGGGTGGGCGTGCTCGAGAGCCGGCCGGCAGCCCGGGCCTGCGGCGGCAGGTCGGCTACGTCACCCAGGACCCGGCTGTCTACGGCGACCTGACGGTCCGGCAGAACCTGGCCTACTTCGCCGACGTCCTCGAGGCCCCGCGGTCACGGGTGGCCGACGTGGTCGACGACGTCGCGCTCAGCGAGCAGGTCGACCAGCGGGTCGCGACCCTGTCGGGCGGCCAGCGCGCCCGGGTATCGCTGGCCACCGCCCTGCTGGGCCGTCCCGAGCTGCTGGTGCTGGACGAGCCGACCGTCGGGCTCGACCCGGTGCTGCGGCGCGACCTGTGGACGGTGTTCCGCGGGTTGTCGGAGGGCGGCACCACGTTGCTGGTCAGCAACCACGTCATGGACGAGGCGACCCGCTGCGACCGGCTCCTGCTGCTGAGGGAGGGCTGGCTCGTGGCCGACGGCACTCTGGAGGCTCTCCTTGCGCGCACCGGCACCACCGACCTGGAGGCGGCGTTCCTGCACCTCGCGGGCGCGTCATGACCTCGCGAACGACCCTCGCCACCGCCCGCCGGGTGCTGCAGCAGCTGCGCGCCGACCACCGCACCGTCGCGCTGCTCGTCATCGTCCCGGTGCTGCTGCTGGTGCTGCTGCGCTACGTGTTCGACGAGGCGCCGCAGGGCTTCGACCGGATCGGCGGGCCGCTGCTGGCACTGTTCCCGTTCACGACGATGTTCCTCGTGACGTCGGTGTCGATGCTGCGCGAACGGACCTCCGGCACCCTGGAACGGCTGCTGTCCATGCCGATCGGCAAGGCCGACCTGCTCACCGGCAACGCCCTGGCGTTCGGGCTGGTCGCGGTCGTCCAGACCAGCCTGGCCGCGGCCGTCGCGCTCGGCCCGCTCGGCCTCGACGTCCAGGCGCCGGCCGGGCTGCTCGTCCTGCTCGCGGTGCTCGACGCGCTGCTCGCCACCGCGCTCGGGCTGCTGCTGTCGGCGTTCGCGCGCACCGAGTTCCAGGCCGTGCAGTTCCTGCCCGCCGTAGTGCTGCCGCAGCTGCTGCTGTGCGGGCTGTTCGTCCCGCGCGACCGGATGGCCCGGCCGCTCGAGCTGCTGTCCGACGTCTTCCCGCTGACCTAGGCCGTCGACGGCATGCAGCGGCTCACGACGTCGTCCGAGCTGACGTCGCGGCTCGCACTCGACCTGACCGTGGTGGCCGGCTGCGTCGTGGTGTTCGTGGCCCTGGGAGCGGCCACGCTCCCCCGCCGCAGTCCCTAGTCCCGGACCCGCTTGGCCTCGTACTCGTCCCGCTTGGACCGGTCGACCGCCTTCACCTGGTCGGGCACGAGCCTGGCGTACAGCAGGTCCCGGCCCTTCTGGGGCAACAGCGCCAGCGTCCGGACCAGCGCGCCGGCCTTCGCCGGCACGAACACCTCGAACTGCGGCTTGTCGACGACGTCGGCCACCGCCACGGCCACCTCGCGCGGCGCCAGGCGGGGCAGCCCGCCGGACGACGTGCCGGCCGCCAGCTCGGTCTCGACGACCCCCGGCAGCACGAGCGAGATGTCGACGCCCGAGCCGCGCAGCTCCTGCCGGACCGCCTTCATCCAGCCGTGCACGGCGTGCTTGGTCGCGCCGTACGTCGCCTCCCCGGGCGGCCCGATGTACGACGCCAGCGACGCGACGGTGACGACGTGGCCCCGCCGGCGGGCCCGGAAGCCGGGCAGCACCAGGCGGGTGCCGCGCACGACGCCCCAGAAGTTGACGTCCATCATCTTCTGGCCGGCGCGGGCGGGCTCCTGGTCGTACGCCCCGACCCACATCACGCCGGCGTTATTGACCAGCACGTCGATCTCGGCGATCGCGAGCCAGGCGGCGAACGACGCGTCGTCGGTGACGTCGAGCGGTCCGGACAACGCGCCGATCCGGGTCGCCTCCGCCGCCACCTCCGGGCCGGACAGATCGCCCATCAGCACTGTGTGGCCGCGCCGGACGAGCTCCTCGGCGATCGCCAGGCCGATGCCCCGCGCCGCTCCTGTCACTGCCACTGTGGTCATGGTGACCATGCTGCCCTACGGTGTGAACGTGCGTTCACACGACTCCCTGCCCCGTACCGCGGTCATCGGCGCCGGCTCGTCGGGCATGGTCGCGCTCAAGGCGCTGGCCGAGGCCGGCGTGCCGGTCACCTGCTTCGAGAAGGGCGACCGGGTCGGCGGCAACTGGGTGTTCCGCAACAGCAACGGGATGAGCGCGTCGTACAAGTCGCTGCACATCAACACCTCGCGCGAGCGCATGGAGTACAGCGACTTCCCGATGCCCAAGCACTACCCGGACTTCCCGCACCACAGCCACGTCGCGGAGTACTTCGACACCTACGTCGACCACTTCGACCTGCGCCGGCACATCCGCTTCTCGACCGGCGTGGCCCGCGCGGCGCGCACCTCCGACGGCTGGGAGCTGACGCTGGACGACGGGACGGTCGAGCAGTTCGACGCCCTGGTCGTCGCCAACGGCCACCACTGGGACCCGCGCTGGCCCGAGCCCGCCTTCCCGGGCGCCGCGGAGTTCCCGGGGCAGCAGCTGCACGCCCACTCCTTCGAGGACAACAGCGACTTCCCCGACAAGCGGGTGCTGGTGGTCGGGATGGGCAACTCGGCGATGGACATCGCGGTCGAGTCGTCCTGGGTCGCCACGGCGACGTACCTGTCGGCGCGCACCCCTGTCCACGTCATCCCGAAGTACGTCTTCGGCAAGCCGCTGGACCAGATCGAGAGCGCCGCGATGGCGCGCACGCTGCCGTGGAAGGCGCGGCAGAAGCTGACCGCCGCGATGCTCAAGGTCGCCGTCGGCGACTACGCGCGGTACGGCCTGCGACGTCCCGAGCACGGTCTGCTGCAGGCGCACGCGACCGTCAGCGACACGATCCTGACTCGCCTGGCGCATGGCGCGGTCACCGCCAAGCCGAACCTGTCGCGCTTCGAGGGCTCGACCGCGCACTTCGAGGACGGGACGTCCGCCGAGGTCGACGTCGTCGTCTACGCGACCGGCTACCGGATCTCGTTCCCGTTCTTCGACGAGGAGCTCGTCAGCGCCCCGGACAACCGGATCAGCCTGTACCAGCGGGTGTTCCACCCGACGGTGCCGGACCTCGCGTTCATCGGCCTGATCCAGCCGCTCGGCGCGATCATGCCCCTGGCCGAGGAGCAGGGGCGCCTGGTCGCCGACCGGCTCACCGGTCGCTACGCCCTGCCGCTGCTGGCAGAGATGCAGGCCTCGATCGCCAAGGCGCAGGAGGCGATCGACAAGCGGTACGTCGGGCGCAAGCGGCACACCATCCAGGTCGACTTCGAGGCCTACCTGCACGAGCTGCGCCAGGAGCGGCGACGCGGGGCGGCCCGCGTCGCCGCGACGGTCTGACGACCGAACCCCGCCGCCCTAGGGGCGACGGGGCTCCGTCGATGCCGGTCTAGCTGACGAACAGCAGGCGGTTCGGCGACCCGGTGCCGGGGCTCTTCACCACGCCCGGCGTCGAGGTCGAAACCAGGCGCTGGGCGACCTGCGCCGGAGTGGCCGACGGCACCGTCGAGAGGTAGAGCGCCGCTGCGCCGGCGACGTGCGGCGCGGCCATCGACGTGCCGCTGATCGTGTTGGTGGCGCTGCGACCGGTGGACCAGGCCGAGGTGATGTCGCTGCCGGGGGCGAACAGGTCGAGGCAGGTGCCGCGGTTGGAGTAGCCGGCCTTGGTGTCGGTGGCGTCGGTGGCGCCGACCGTCAGCGCGGCGGGCACCCGGCCGGGTGAGCTGTTGCAGGCGTCCGAGCTGCCGAGCAGGTCGCCGAGGAAGCCGCCGTCGTTGCCGGCCGCCACGACGAAGCTGACGCCGTCGGCGATCGCGCCCTGCACAGCGGTGTCGAGCGCGGCGGAGGCGCCCCCGCCGAGGCTCATGTTCGCGACAGCGGGCTGGCCGGCGGCGTGGTTGCCGGTCACCCAGTCGACGCCGGCGATGACGCCGGAGGTCGGGCCGGAGCCGTCGCAGCCCAGGACGCGGACCGCCACCAGGGTGACGGCCTTCGCGACGCCGAAGCGGGTCCCGCCGGTGGTGCCGGCGACATGGGTGCCGTGGCCGTTGCAGTCGTCGGCCGGGCCGCCGTCGACGCTGTCGAGGCCGCTGACCGCGCGTCCGCCGAAGTCGTCGTGGCCGAGCAGGATGCCGGTGTCGATGATGTACGCCTTGACACCCGCGCCGGCTGCGGCCGTCGTGAAGGTGCTGTTCAGCGGCAGCGCGCGCTGGTCGATGCGGTCCAGGCCGTACGACGGGGTCGGCTTCTGCGTCGCCGACACCCGCACGGTGCTGTCGGCCTCGACGCTGGCGATGCCGGGCAGCGCCGCCAGCAGCGGCAGCGCCGGCACGGGCAGGCGGACGGAGAACCCCTGCAGCGCGTTCGTGTAGACGTGGCCGACGTCGCCGCCGAGCGCCCGCACCAGCCCGAGCACCCGCGTCGCCGGTCCCTGCGTCGTCACGATGTACGAGCTGGTCGGGACGGGGGCAGCCGTCGCCTGGCTCGGGACGATCGCCGCGGTGGCCGCGGTGGCGACCAGGGCGAGGACGAGGGGACGAGGGCGCACGACGGCTCCAGTTCGACGGGGAGCACGGCGCGGGGGGACGCCGCTGCCTCCGTGCAGGCCAACGAGCCGGGCCCCGGAGAGAGACGCGCGTCTCATGACGGTTGTATGACGATCGTGCCGGGCAGGTACATCGGGTGACGACTGCGACGCCGACTCGGCGCCCTCCGGCCGCTCGACGGGCGCTCCTCGGCCGCTCCCCTGCCCTCGACGGGCTGCGCGGACTCGCGCTGATCTGGGTCGTCACCTACCACTTCACCTCCGCCGACGGCCCGTTCCCCGGCGGCTGGGTCGGCCTGGACGTCTTCTTCGTCCTGTCCGGCTTCCTCATCACCGCGATGCTGCTGGACGAGGTCCGCACGCACGGCCGCGTGTCGCTGCCGATGTTCTACGCGCGCCGGGCCTGCCGCCTACTGCCCGCGCTGTTCGTCATGCTGGCGATCTGGGTCTGCCTGCTGCTCGCCTTCCACGACACCACCTGGTTCGCCGCCACTCCGGGCGGCACCGGCACCGGCAATCCGGTCGACGTCAGCGGAGCGCTCGGCCAGGTCGGGATCACGCTCGGCTACGGGGCGAACTGGATCTACGCATTGGGCTCCGGCAACGCGCCGCTGGCCCACCTGTGGTCGCTGGCCGTCGAGGAGCAGTTCTACGTCGTCTGGCCCTTCGTCGTGCTGCTGCTGGTCAAGCTGCCGGCGGCGCGCCGTCACTGGCCGGCCCTGGCGCTGGCCGCGGTCTCCGCGACGCTCCCGTTCCTCTACTACGCGGGCGGCGAGGGCACCGACCGCATCTACTTCGGCACCGACACCCGCGCGGTGGGCATGCTGCTCGGCGCCGTCGCGGCGCTGACCTGGCACCGGCGGCGCGCGTCCGGCCGCCCGTCCTGGCACCCGACCGCCCGCGCCTGGGCCGGCCTGGCGCTGGTGATCGGCTTCCTGTTCACCGTCGGCAACGTCCCGCTCAAGTCCCTCGCCGGCCCGGCGATCATGGCGCTCGCGGCGATGCAGGTCATCCCCTACCTCGCCGACCGTCCCGCCTCCCGCATGGCGACCGTCCTCGACGGCCGGGTGCTCATCTGGCTCGGCCAGCGCTCGTACGCCGTCTACCTGTGGCACTACCTGTTCGCCACCTGGCTGAACCCGCTGTCGCCGTGGGTGTCGATCCCGGTCGGTGTCACCGCGTCGCTGGCCGCCGCGTGGCTGTCCTGGCGCTTCGTCGAGGCACCGGCCCTGGAGTACGCCAAGCGCTTCCGCCCGGCCCCGCCGGTCGCCCCCCAGCTGACCGTCGCCGAGCGTCGCGAGCGCCTCGCGGCCTGACCCTCCCCCGTGGTCTGCTGCGCAGGTGGAGCCTGCCCAGGACCCGGGAGCCGATCCGTCGACGGACTGCCCTGCGCGTCCTGACGGGCTGCCCGCCCGGCCCGTGTCCGCCGCCGAGGCGGTCCAGCTGGTGCAACCGGGTGACCGGGTCTGGGTCGGCTCGGCCTGCGGCACGCCCCGCGCCCTGCTCGCGGCCCTGAACCAGGCCCGGCTGCCGGGCGTGAAGCTGGTGCACTTCCTGGCCGACGGGGTGACCGTCGACGGCGAGGTGCGCTACCCGCAGGAGGTCTTCTTCGTCGGCAGCGAGCTGCGCGGGATCGCCGGTCCCGTGGACTACCTGCCGGTGTCGCTGCCCGAATTGCCGGCCCTGATCGCCCGCGGGCAACACCGGATCGACGTCGCGCTGATCCAGGTGTCACCGCCGGACGAGAACGGCCTGTGCAGCCTTGGGGTGTCGGTCGACGTGACCCACGCGGCCGCGCTCGCCGCCCGCACGGTCCTCGCGGAGATCAACCCCGCGATGCCCCGGACCGGCCCGACCACCGTGCTGCCGGTCTCGCGGATCGCGGCGTTCGTCGAGGTCGACCCGGTCGTCCGGGAGTACGTGCACGAGCCGGCCGGCGAGACAGCCGAGCGGATCGCGCCGTACGTGGCCCGCCTGGTGCCCGACGGCGCGACGCTGCAGCTCGGGCTCGGCCGGATCCCGGACGACATGCAGCGCCACCTGTCCGGCCGCCGTGGCCTGCGGGTGCACAGCGACGTCATCACCGACGGGGTCGTCGACCTGCTCGACAGTGGCGCGGTGCGACCCGGCCCCGGCGCGGTGGTGGCGTCGATGGCGGTCGGGACCGCCCGCCTGTTCGACCGGCTCGACGCCTCCCGGGTCGTGCTGGAACCCCTGGAGGACGTCTGCCGGCTCGGGCGACTGGCCGCGATAGAGCGCCTGGTGTCGGTGACCCAGGCCTTCGCGGTCGACCTCACCGGCCAGGTCTGCACCGACACCGACGACGGCCAGCGGTACGGCGGCGTCGCCTCGCAGTCGCTGATGCACTGGATGGCGGCGCACTCCCGCGGCGGCCGGGCCGTGGTCTGCCTGGCGTCGACGTTCCCGGACGGCTCGTCGCGGATCCGGCCCGCGCTGCTCGCGGACGAGGCCGCCACGATCGGCCGCGCCGACGTCCACTACGTCGTCACCGAGTACGGCACGGCCTACCTGTTCGGACGGTCGCTGCGCGAGCGGGCCGTCGCCCTGATCGAGCTGGCTCACCCGTCCGTGCGCGCCGCGCTGCTGAACGCTGCCGCCGAGGCGGGGCTGGTACCGGAAGGGCAGTCGCTGCGCAGCCGCGGCGCGTACCCGGGCGACGAGGAGCGGACGGTGACGCTTACCGACGGGGCCACCGTGCTGGTGCGACCGGCGCGCACGGGTGATGCTCCGGCGCTGCAGGACCTGTTCTACCGGATGCCGCCGGCGGATGTGTTCACCCGCTTCTTCCGCCATCTGACGACGCTCCCGCTGTCAACCGCCGAGCACCTGACGAGCGTCTCGTTCGAGGACGAGGTGACCTTCCTGGCCGTCGTCGGCGACTGGGGCAGCGAGCAGGTCGTCGGGACGGTGTCGTACTACCTCGACCCGACCTCCGGTCAGGCCGACGTGGCGTTCATGGTCGACCCGGACTGGAAGGGCCGCGGCCTCGGCTCGGCGCTGCGCGACGTCGTGGTCGACGCGGCCCGCCGGCGCGGGGTGGTCGCCCTGACCGCCGACGTCCTCGTGGAGAACCGGGCCATGCTCGCGGTCTTCCGTGCGAGCGGCCTGCCGCTCACCGCCCGCAGCTCGCACGGCGTGACCGAGGTCGTCCTGACCCTCTGACGGGCCCGGCGGACCTACGCGGCGACGGGCAGGAGCAGCTGCTGGCCGACCTGCAGCTCGGCGTCGGTGAGCTCGTTGAGCCGCAGGATCTGCGCCATGACCTCGCGCGGGTCGTTCTCCGGGGCGATCCGGCGGGCGACAGCCCACAGCGACTCACCGGGCTGCACCGTGATCTGCTCCACCGTCGCCTGCGACGGTCCGGTCGCCGTCGACGCGGCCTGCGAGTTGGCCCGGCCCAGGGAGAAGGCGGCGAGCAGGACCGCCACGAGGGCGACCAGCAGCAGGGCGCGGCCGCGGCGCGTCAGGTGGACCTGCGGGGTGGTGGAGGTGCTCATCGGGTGCTCCTTCGTCTCGTCTTCGAACGAACGCGCGTTCGATCGAACGTCTGAGCGAGAAGGTACCCAGGCCCTCTGACAAAATGCTAGACACGCTCGAACATGTGTTTGATCTGTGACCTGCCGAGGGTTAGCGTCCCTCCCGTCGGCAGGGCCGCAGGGGCTCACGACGGGGTGCACAGCGGAGGTCGAGATGGCGCGCAAGACCGGTTCGGACGACGGCGTGGTCAAGGACCTGCCCGACGGGCCCGCGGACGAGAGCGGCCTGACCCCGAGGCAGCGCAAGGTCCTCGAGGTCATCCGCGACTCCGTGGAGCGCCGCGGCTACCCGCCCACCATCCGCGAGATCGGCGAGGCCGTGGGCCTGAGCAGCACCAGCAGCGTGTCCCACCAGCTGACGACGCTGCAGAAGAAGGGCTTCCTGCGCCGCGACCCCACCAAGCCGCGTGCCGTCGACGTCCGGATGCCCGGCGAGGCTGCCGCCGCGAACGCCGCGGCCGACGTGGCGCAGGACGAAGCCGCCGAGCGCGCCGCCCGTCCCACCCCTGCCTACGTGCCGGTCATCGGCCGGATCGCCGCCGGCGGGCCGATCCTGGCCGAGCAGGCCGTGGAGGACGTCTTCCCGCTCCCCCGCGAGCTGGTCGGCAGCGGCACCCTGTTCATGCTCAAGGTCGTCGGCGACTCCATGGTCGATGCCGCCATCGCCGACGGCGACTGGGTCGTCGTCCGTCAGCAGCCCAGTGCCGAGAACGGCGACATCGTCGCGGCGATGATCGACGGCGAGGCCACCGTCAAGACGTTCAAGCGGCGCGACGGCCACGTCTGGCTGCTGCCGCACAACGAGGCCTACGCGCCGATCCCCGGCGACGACGCGCTGATCCTGGGTCGCGTCGTGACGGTGCTGCGCAAGGTCTGACCGACGTCCCTCGAGGGCCGTTCGCCATCCGTCTCGGGTGGCGGGCGGCCCTCGTGCGTCGACTACCCGGGCTGGTCGACCAGCTCGGAGCGCGCCGTCCGCACCGCGACCTGGACCGGGTCCCCGGTCGTCGTCGCGGTCCCGTTGACCTGCCGGACGGTCGCGTCCCCGCCGATCCGGTACGTCCCGGTCCACTCGATGACCAGGTACGCACCGCGGGCGCCCGCCTGCCGGTAGGTGTGGACCGTGCTGCTGCGGTCGGTGAGCCGCGCGGTCTCGCCGTCCCCGAAGTGCCAGGTCCACGACGCCGCGGTCGCGGTGATCACGACGGACTGCCCGAGCAGTGTGAGCGGGATCTCGTAGCTGGCCGGCGCCGCCGTCGCGAAGCGGGTCTCGACGTTCACCAGCGTGTCCGGGGCCGGGGTGACCTCGGCGACGCCTTTCAGCACGACGACCCGCTGGAACTCCCGATCGACGATGGCCGGGATCGCGATCGTCGGATCAACCTGTGGGTCGTCAGGACCAAGACAAATGAAGGCCGGGTTAAGAACGCGCACGTAGGGGGGCGGTGGCGTGTCGCGCTGATAGGTCCGTCGGTAAACCCAAAAGCGCACGTCGGTCGCCTGCGAGCATGTAGTAGTGGCCGCTTCGCACAAATCATTGCGTCCGCCGAATGTGTTGCCGTCGCAGGCAGGCACGTAGGCGTAATCAGTGGTCTCATCTGAAACGCGGACGGGCCGATTGGGTTCCTTATACCCGCCGCTCGCGTCCTCACCGCCGGCAACAGCGACAACGTCAATGGTCTCATTGACCGCATCGGCGCTGCACTCATCGAACGAACTGATGCCACACGGCGAACCCGACTGCGCGATA
>JAOPVV010000257.1 GCA_025966005.1 Frankiales bacterium | reverse complement strand
TTCGGCGGCTACAAGCAGTCCGGGATCGGCCGCGAGGGCGGCACGTACGGCCTCGAGGAGTTCCTGGAGACCAAGGCCATCCAGCGCTAGGACCCGCAGGCCGGAAGGGCCGCACCCCCTCGGGGTGCGGCCCTTCCGACGTCTCGGGGCGCGCTGCTCAGGAGACCGCGAGCGCCCGGGTGGGGCAGGACCGCGCGGCAGCGCGGGCGTCCTCCACGAGGTCGGCCGGGACGTCGGGCTGCAGCACCACCAGCGCGCCGTCGTCGCCGACCTCGAACAGGTGCGGCGCGACCGACTCGGACATGCCGGTGCTGGCGCACAGGCTCTCGTCGACCGTGATCCGGGCCGCGGCGAGCGACGTCACGAGGCGCCGGTGAGCCGCACCGGCAGGCGCTTGATGCCGTTGACGAACGACGAGCGGAGCCGGTCCGGCTCGCCGGCGACCTCGAGGTCGGGCAGCAGCTCGAAGATCTTGCGGAACGCGACGGCCACCTCGCGCCGGGCCAGGTGCGCGCCGAGGCAGAAGTGCGGACCGGGGGCGCCGAAGCCGAAGTGCGGGTTCGGGTCGCGGCCGACGTCGAAGGAGTCGGGGTCGGTGAAGACGGTCTCGTCGCGGTTGGCCGAGCCGTAGAACATGAGGAACTTGTCGCCCCTCCTGAACTGCTGCCCGGCGACCTCGACGTCCTGCGTCGCGGTGCGGCGCATCCAGTTCACCGGCGAGGCGTACCGCACGATCTCCTCGACGGCCGTCTTGGACAGCGACGGGTCGGCGAGCCAGCGGGCCTTCTGGCCGGGGTTCTCGTGCAGCGCCCACACGCCGTGGGTGATGGCGTTGCGGGTCGTCTCGTTGCCGGCGACGCAGAGCAGGATGAAGAACGACGCGATTTCCTGCGTGCTCAGCGTCTCGCCGTCGACCTCCGTGCGCACCAGCGCGCTGGTCAGGTCGTCGGTCGGGGTCTGCAGGCGCTCGTCCGCCAGCCGCTGCATCAGGCCGGACAGCGCGGCGCCGGCCTCCAGCACCAGGCCGATGGCGTCCTCGGGCGTCGCGACCAGCTCGGGGTCGCCACCGGACAGGATGATGTTCAACTGCTCCAGGACGAGCTGGCGGTCGGCCTCGGGGATGCTCATCATCCGGCAGATGACCGCGAGCGGCAGCGGGGCGCTGACCTCCTTGACCAGGTCGAAGGTCCCGTCACCGGCCTCCGCGGTGCGGCGGGCCGCGGCGAGGATCTCGTCGGCGAGCGACTCGACGCTGTCGACCAGCGCCTCGAGCATGCGCGGCGTGAACGCCTTGCTCACGATGCGGCGGATCTTGGCGTGCCGGGGGTCGTCCATGCTGATGAGCGAGCCGTAGAACTCGCGCAGCTCCTCGGGCAGGTCGGCGATCGACACGGCGCCCTCCCCGCTGCAGAACAGCGCCGGCCGGCTGCTGATGGCGTCCACGTCGGCGTGCCGGGTCACGGCGTAGTAGCCGGGTCCCTGCTCGATGAAGGGGAAGTCGGGCTCGGCGAAGAACGGGATGCGCGGGTGGCGGCGCAGCGCCAGGAACGCCGCCTCGCGCTCTGCGGGCGGTCGCGCCCGGAACTCCTCGTCCGACAGGTCGATCCCGTCGACCTCCGGCAGCGTCAACGACACGGGCTGTCCTTCCTGGGGTGGCGGGTCGGCACGCTGCCACTGGCACGGGTGGGGGGGTGGGGCTCATGACAGGACGGGCTCGGCGACGCCGAGGTAGGCCGCCTGGACGGCGGGGTCGGCCTGGACCAGGGCGGGCGGGCCGCTGCAGATGACACGTCCGAAGTCCAGGACGTGGACGGTCGAGCACAGGCCCATGAGGAGGTCGACGTCGTGCTCGACGAGCAGCACGCTGCCGCCGTCGGCGACCAGGTCGCGCAGCAGGGCGGCGAACGACAGCGTCTCCTCCTCCGACAGCCCGGAGGACGGCTCGTCGAGCAGCAGCAGGCGCGGCTGCATGGCGAGCGCCCGGGCCAGCTCGACCAGCCGTGCGACGCCGGTCGGCACGGCGTCGGCCATGGCGTGGGCGTAGCCGCCCACGCCGACCCGGTCGATCGCGTCGCGGGTGACCTCGCGCGGGTCGCCCTTGTCCCGGGTCCAGCTCCGGCGCAGCTCGGCGGCCGTCAGCACGTTGTCGAAGACCGACAGCGAGCCGAAAACCTCGAGCCGCTGGAACGTGCGGGAGATGCCGCGGCGCGCGCGCTGCTGCGGAGCCCAGCCGCTGATGTCGTCGCCGTCGAGCAGCACCCGGCCGGACGTCGGTGCCTGCAGCCCGGTGATGACGTTGAACAGCGTCGTCTTGCCGGCGCCGTTCGGGCCGATCAGCCCGGTGACACCGCCCGCCTCGACCGTGAGGCCGGCGTCGTCGACGGCGGTCAGCCCGCCGAAGCGGACGCTGACGCCGTCGACCTCGAGCAGGGGAGCGCTCACGCGGGGACCCCGTCGCAGCGGTAGCCCTTGGCCGGGGTGTCCGTGCGGACGTACTTCCCGCCCCTGATCTGCCAGATGACGTAGCAGTTCCCCGGCTTCTTCGCCGCCGGGTTCGACGGTGCGTAGAAGCCCTCGGCGTCGAACGTCGTCGTCCTGCGCAGCTCCTCCAGCACCCGCTTGCCGGTCAGCTGCGGACCGGCCTTGCGCATCGCCTGCACCAGCAGTGCGGTCGACGCCCACGCGCTCGCCGAGAAGCTGTCGGCCGCCGCACCGCCGGACACCTTGGCGTACCACTTCTGGAACTGCGCGACCGACGGCTCGTTGCGGGCGTCCTGCTCGGAGAAGAACAGCGTGCTCCCGTTGAGGCCGTACATGCCCTCGGCTGCCGCCGTGCCGCCGAGCTTGGTGAAGAAGCTCTGGTCGTACATCAGCTGGGCGAGGTAGGTGGGCTTGAAGTCCTGCTGGTCGGCCCGCGGCTTGAAGTTCGACATCTGGTCGCTGTTGAACAGGGTGAGGAACAGCTTGACCCCGGCACGCCGCATCTGGATGACGTCGGCGGTGAAGTCGGTCTCGGTGGCGCCGACCGCCCGCTCGTAGGTGAACGCGAAGCCGGCCGATTCGGCGCTGCGCTTCTGCAGCCGGGCCACGTTGTTCACGGCGGGCAGGCTGACGTACATGAAGGCGGTGTTCTTGACGACGTCGGCGCCGAACTTCTTCGCCGCCCACTGGTAGATGCCGTTGTTGATCTTGTCGCCCACCGGGTTCGGGCTGAAGTTGTTCGGCAGCGCGTTCGCCTCGGGCGTCACGGCCAGGTGTGCGTCCGGCACGCCGGGGTTGTCCTTGAGCACGGCCGCGCCGCAGGAGTCGAACAGTGAGAACGAGCCGGCGAAGGCGAAGACCTTCTCCACCAGCCCCTGGTGGCCGGCCCGGTCGCCCTCGCAGCTGGTCTGCGAGTCGGCGACGGCGATCTTGAGCTTGCGGCCGAACAGCCCGCCCTGGCTGTTGACGTAGGCGAGGTAGGCGTTCGTGCCGTTGACGGCGGTCTGGAACAGGCCCGGCTGCGGTCCGGTGAGGTCGCTGACCGAGCCGATCGTGACGGTGGTGGCGGTGACGCCGACGTCGGTGGCGCCGCCGTTGCCTCCGGCCGGTGCGGGGGCGGCGGCGGTCGAGGCCACCGGTGCACCCGGTGCGCCCGGACCGGCAGTCCCGGTCGTCGCCGGACCGGCGGCGGTGC